>CAKTKV010000027.1 GCA_934572355.1 uncultured Oscillospiraceae bacterium | reverse complement strand
TGGAGGAGATGGGTAAGCGCAAGCTCGCTTACGAGATCAACTACATTTCCGAGGGCTACTATGTGCTGATGAAGTTCACCAGCGCTCCCGAGTTCCCCGCCGAGCTGGATCGTATACTCGGTATTACCGACGGCATTCTGCGTCGCCTGATTACCCTGCGTGCAGAGTAAGGAGCGATAATTATGCTGAACCATATCACCATTATGGGGCGTCTGACCAGAGACCCTGAGCTCAGATACACCCAGTCCCAGACGCCGGTAGCGTCCTTCACCCTCGCGGTCGACCGTGATTTCGGCAGCCGTGACGGCGGAGAAAAGCAGACCGATTTCATCGACTGCGTCGCTTGGCGTCAGACCGCGGAGTTCGTCAGCAAGTATTTCACGAAGGGCAGCATGGCCGTTGTTTCCGGCCGCCTGCAGATCCGTGACTGGACCGATCGCGATGGCGGCAAGCGCCGCAGCGCGGAGGTCGTTGTTGACAATATGTACTTCGGGGAGAGCCGCCGCCGCGACGGCGACAGCGGTGACAGCCGCAGCAGTTCATACAGCAGCTATGGCAATTCCGGTTCTGCCGGAAAGAGCAGCGCTCCCGCTGCTTCCGCCTTTGCGGAGCTGGATGACGGCGACGGCGAGCTGCCGTTCTAAAATTTTGATAGGAGGATACAGCTTTGGCTTTCGATAAGAACAATCCCAAGAACCGCAAGCGCAGAAAAGTGTGCCAGTTCTGTGTTGATAAGGCCACCTTTATCGATTACAAGGACACCGCAAAGCTCCGCCGCTTCGTGTCCGAGCGCAGCAAGATCCTGCCGCGCCGCACTACCGGTGTTTGCGCCATGCATCAGCGTGAGCTCACCGAGGCTATAAAGAGAGCACGTCAGATCGCGCTCCTGCCTTACGTGACCGACTGATAATTTTATCTAAGAAAAAGAGACGGCTTCGGCCGTCTCTTTTCTTGCTAAGCTCTACCCCAACTATTGACTTAGAATTGTTTTACATACGCACAAGATGTCTCGAAGCCGCAGCCTTGTGAACATTCGCCGAGTATAGGCGTTTATGCTGAAATGGACGGTCTGAGCAAAAGTAGATTATTTATTGCTGTTTGTCTTGACCTGCGTGTTTGAAGCTATTATAATAATCTCAAATATAGATGTTGATTATATCCTATCGTAGGCAGAGACATGTCTATTTTTTATTGCTGCATGCAATAATTCGATATAAGATATAAAAAGAAGGAGACAGCAGGATGAAGAAAGGTCGGAAAAAAGTTTCGCTCATTATACTGGGAATTGCAGTACTTCTTGTTGTAATTCTCGTTATCCTCTGCTCTATTCCAAATAGTACATCTCTGATCGAAAAGTTTAAAGATCTTATTGTTACTGTTGTTGGCGGCCTTTTAGTAAGCCTGTTAGTATGGCTAATTATACCCGAAGGGAAAAAAGACGGAGCAACTTCTGATGCAAATTCTGAGGACACCGAGGAACAGTCCGCAGAGGACAAGAATGCAGCAAACACCTCCGAGTCCAAGCAGCAATGGGAAAAAATCGTTCTCATATTCATTTTGACTATGGCGGCGTTTGTAATAATAAGGCCAATAGATTGGGGTTGGGCAAAGTCTACACCTGAACCGACCATCACAACAGAAATGACTTCCACGCCGATGCCCACCGAAGCTCCTTCCCCTTCCCCGACGGTTCAGCCCACACCAACTCCACACCCAACAGCGACCCCTTCGAGCAGCGAGATGGTCAATTGGTCAAACAAAGGGTACAACGACGTGCAGAAGTTGAAAGACTCCCGAACTACGGAGGCTCTTGACAAATACACAATAGCGCACAGAAATTCCGGTAAAATAAGGCAGATCGATATTGCTGCCACAACTTCACAAAGCGAATATTCACCATATCCGTATCAGTCGACAATATACTACTATACCGCTGACGGTGACCTGTGCTTTATACTTTTACATAATGCCGGAACGAAGAATGATGATTTGCGGTTCTACGTGTATGACAATACCGTAATACAGTTTAAGGACGTTGACGGTACAACAAGCTGCTCTGCTCCGGATGAATATTCGGATATATGCGAAAGAGGCATGAACGTATATTATACGGCGTGTGATGCTTTGGGTATTAAATATAACTAGGTTTGTTCCATACAATATTGTCGGGGCAGCAGCGAATTTTCTTTTCGCTGCTGCCCCTTCGTCTTTTCAACTATTATCAACGCTGCACTCGTCCCGAGCCATCGCCGGACATGAGGCGCAAAACCTCATCCACAGAGGAGAGGTTAAAATCAAACTCAATGCTCTGCTTGAGGCACGACGCCGCTACAGCAAAGTTGAGCGTTTTCTGGCTGTCAAAGCCGTTGAGATAGCCATAGACAAGCCCGGAGGCAAACGAATCGCCGCCGCCCACACGGTCAACCAGCTGAATGGTATACTTCGGCGAGCGGTAGCACTGGCCGTTCGTATACAGCAATCCCGACCACTCGTTCACAGACGCCGAGATCGACCCGCGCATAGTAATGCCCACAGCGGAAAAGCCGTAAGCGTCAACAAGCTGGCGCGCGACCTGCTCATAGCCCTCCGCGCTGAGCTTACCGGCGGTGATGTCCGTGTCAGGCGCTTTCACGCCGAGGACCTTCTCCGCATCCTCCTCGTTCGCGATGAGCACATCAACGTACTGCATCAGCGGGCGCATGACCGCCTGAGCCTGTTCCGGCGTCCACAGCGCCTTACGGTAGTTGAGATCGCAGCTTATCTTCACGCCATGGCGCTTTGCCGCGATGCACGCTTCTTTGCACACGTCACCCAGCTCCGCGCCGAGCGGCACGGTGATACCGGTGAAGTGGAACCAGTCTGCGTCCTTGAATATCTCGTCCCAGTCAAACTCGCCGCATTTTGCCTCGGAAATCGAGGTGTGCTTTCTGTCATAGATTATCTTCGAGGGCCGCTGTGACGCACCCCGTTCAAGATAGTACAGGCCGATACGGTCGCCGCCGCGGACAACGTGATCCGTCTTCACGCTGTACATTGCCATCTTGCGCAGTGCGCAGTCGGCGATCTCGTTATTATCCGGCAGGCGCGTTACAAACTCGCTCTCCACACCCATATACGACAGCGAGACACACATGTTCGCTTCCGCGCCGGTGTAGTTGACATTGAATTCATCAGCCTGCGGAAAACGGAGATATCCGTTCGGCGCAAGTCTGACCATTATTTCGCCGAATCCAACAAACTTCATGCCGCGCCTCAATTCTCATCGGCAATGGCTCTGAAGGCCTTTGCACGTGCGCTCAGTTCAGCATAGTTATTCTCGGCAATGCAGTTTTTATCCGTGAGCCGGCCGCTGATGCCGGCGCCGACCATGCCCGCCTGAAGGAAGGACGCAAAGTTTTCCTCCTTGACGCCGCCCGTGGCAATGAGCTTAACATGGCTGATAGGCGCACGGACATCCTTTATATACGGCACGCCGAGATATCCGGCCGGGAAGAGCTTAACAAAGTCCGCCCCTGCGTTGTGCGCGGTGAGGATCTCCGACGGAGTCATTGCTCCGGGAATAGAGATAAGCCCGTTCGCTTTCGTCGCTTCTATTACCTTGAGGTCGGTGTTCGGCGAAATAATGTACTCGCACCCTGCCTGCTTAGCTGCCATGACCTGCTCTTCAGTAATGACCGTGCCGGCACCGAAATGCATCGTGCCGCCGAAGCGCGCCTTGAGCTGGGTAATAGACTCCGCCGTCGTTGCAACGCAGTCGGGATTGCTCTGGTCAAACGTCAGCTCCATGAGGTGCACATCGCCATTGCACATTGCCTCCGCGAGCTTCATGAGCGTATCGCCATATATGCGGCGCACTATCACAATGACCTTGTCGTGAAGTATGAGTTCTTTAATATTCATTTCTCTGCTCCTTTTACACATAGCTGCTTTTAGGAAGCCCCGCGAACGTCAGATAGTATTCGTTTCTGCCATGTGGATGATCATGCTGGCATAAGCCGCATCCGGATTGCCGGTCTCCATCGCGCGGATGATAGTCTTGTGGTTTTCCACATTCATATCAGGAATGCGCGGCGCTTCATACGGCAGCCAGCGACACAGCACAACATCCCAATACAGCTCCATCAAATGCCGGGCAAGACGGTTGGAGATATTTTCAAAGAGAGTAAGATGAAAATCCCTGTCAAGCCAGTGGTACTCCAGCGGCTCGCAGTTGTCCATCTGTTCAACGATGCTCTTGAGGCGCGTCAGCTGATCCTCTGTCCGCTTACAGCACGCTTCCCGCACGAAGCACTCCTCAAGATAATTGCGCACATCGTAGATGTCCTTTATATCCTCCTTATTAAAGCGCATGCTGTACTGAATATAGTCGAGCAGCCTTGCTCCGCTGTATTCGGCAACATACATGCCGTCGCCCTGCTTGCACTCGATAAACCCGGCGCCTTCGAGCATACGTATGCCCTCGCGCAGCGAAGTTCTGCTCACATTTAATATAGACGCAAACTCCGCCTCCGACGGCAGCTTTGTGCCGGGATGAAGCTGATTGTCAAGAATATAGTTGCGTATATTCTCGCAGACAGTCTGCCTCAGATTCTGGTTGGACTGACATGTTTTTGAAACATCCATAGCCTCGTTCATATTCATCGCTCCATAATCATCTCATCAATTTGCTTCGAGTATACAACTTGTATGACAATTTGTCAAGCGAATGCGGCTAGATTTCGTGCAACTTGTATTACAAGTATGCAGATTCTATTCGCGGTCCGCACAAAGTTTGTGTTCGTTTTTAATGCATTCTGCACAAACCGCGCTATTTGCTTAATTATAATAATGTAGAAATCAGGCTTTTTTGCTATATTTCTCCATTTGTGCACAAATATGCTGGCAAAATAATTCTTGCATTTGCGCGTCGCTTGTAGTATCATTTGCTCGTAAGGAAACCTCGATGAAACAGCCAGTTGTATTATAGCTTCATTCCTGCATTCCGTTCATCTCATTATTATATTAAACGATAAAAGGAGTGTTGTCAATTTATGAAAACACTTTACCCGGCGATCGGTGTTCTCCCTGCAATAAACACCCCCTTTACTGAAGACGATAAGATAGACTTCGACGGTTTGCAGAAGCATCTGGACAACGCTGTCACTTCTGGTGTTGCCGGTATACTTATTCCCGTCGTCGCCAGCGAAGTGCTTCGTCTCAGCGCGGAGGAGCGCCGCAGCATTTCCAAGTGTGCGCACGAGGTAGTCAACGGACGCGTGCCGATCTTCGGCGCCGCGACCGCTCCCACGCTTGAAGAGTGCCTCAGCTTTGTCAGAGAGCTGACAACTGTCGGCTCCGGCGTTATGGTCAAGATACCGTATGAAAACCCGGAGCAGTACCGAAACTATGTGAAAGCCATCGCAGCACAGGATCCCGCCTGTCTGATGATACAGGACTACGACCTGCTCGGCCCTGGCGTCCCCGTTGAACTGCTGGCAGAGCTCTACGATGAGATAGACTGCTACAACTGCCTCAAGGTCGAGACCCAGCTTCCCGGCGGTAAGTTCACAAAGATCCTCACCGAGACGGAAGGTCGGCTGCATGTTTCAGGCGGCTGGTGCATCACGCAGTACATCGAAGCTCTCGACCGCGGTGTGCACGGCATGGTGCCCACCGGCATGAACGAGATATTCTGCAAGCTTGACAAGCTGTACCGCACGGGACACCGTGACAAGGCAAACAGGCTCTTCACCGCAGTGCAGCCCGTCATCGCCTTCGCAAACCAGCAGGACACGTTCTCCCTGCACTTCTATAAGCGTCTGCTATGGAAGCAGGGCTTCTACAAAACGCCCAACATCCGCACCCCGGGTATAGACTTCGACAAATACTATGTGCGTATCGCGGACGAGCAGATCGAGCGCGCGCTCGGCCTCATAGAGGACGTAAAAGCCGGCAAGTACGACTAATGTACTTTCCCACATTCAACGTGACTTAATGGGTAAGACCCATGAGTAAATAAAAAAAGAAAGGCAGAAAACGAAATGAAAAAGTTTCTCGCAATGATCCTTGCTCTGTGCATGGTGTTCGCGCTGTGCGCATGCGGCCAGTCCGCAGCTCCCGCACAGGAACCCGCTGCCGCAGACGCAGCACCCACCGAAGAGGCAGCCGCGCCTGCTGTCGACTTCCCGACCAAGCAGATCTCTGTCATCTGCCCCTACGGTGCAGGCGGCGCATCCGATGTTATCAGCCGTCTCTATGCCGCCGGCATGGAAACCGCGACCGGCGTCTCCGTCATAGTTGAGAACAAGACCGGCGCAGGCGGAGCTGTCGGCTTCGAAGCAACGGCCAATGCCGCTGCTGACGGCTACACTCTCGGCTATGTCTCCGCTGAGATCACCACGCTCAAGACCCTCGGCAACACCGATGTCGCTCCTGAGGACTTCATCTTCCTCGGCCGCGTCATGCAGATCCCCGCTTGCGTTATAGTCACCAAGGACAGCCCGTTTGAGACCCTCCAGGATCTTATCGATGCAGCAAAGGTTGAAGATGCAGCTGTCTCCGTCGGCACGACCAACACCGGCTCCTTCTACCACATCGGTTCTCTCAAGCTCGAGCAGGCAGCAGGCGTGAAGTTCAACAACGTCCCCTACGCTGAGGGCGCTGCCTCCGCTATCGCAGCCCTCATGGGCGGTGAGGTCGACGCTGCAACTGTCGGCGCTTCCGAGTGCAAGAGCAACGTTGACTCCGGCGAATTCCGCATCCTTGCCGTGCTTGCTGACGAGCGCTGCGCTACCTTCCCCGATGCTCCCACCGCGAAGGAGCTTGGCTATGACGCCGTTTCCTCCACTTGGGGCGCATTCGTCTGCCCGAAGGGCACTCCCGATGAAATCGTTGCCATCCTCCGCGAGGCAACCGAGGCCGCTATCAACAGCGAAGACATGAAGAACACCCTCGTTGAGCGCGGCTTTGAGCACGCCTACATCCCCGGCGCAGAGTTCCAGACTATCGCCGAGCAGCTCACTGTTGACAACGCCCAGATCATCAACGACTTCGACCTCGCCGCATAAGCGCGGGTAAGATTCCCTATTGCGATAAAAGCTGAGGGGGAACGGCATTCATTGGCGTTCCCCTTTTCGCTTTATTCCACCTCAAAAGGAGGCAAAAAATATGAAAAAACTGCGCGGCGATACCGTACCGGGCATAGTGTTCACACTCTTAGGCGGACTCGCGCTCATCTACGTATTCACGCACCCCAAGCTCATAATATTCGGTGAGAGTTCCAGCGGCAGCATCGGTCCGGGCTTCTTCCCGCTGCTGTGTGCCGTTCTGCTCATCGTGTTTGGTATAGTTCTCATAGTCCGCGGCATTGCTCAGAACGGCAGTGTGGACTTCTTCCAGATGACCCCCGAGCGGAAACAAAACCTCAAGACGATGGCTCTGATCGCCGGTACATGCGCGCTGTTCATCGCAGCATGGAAGATCACCAACCAGTTCATCATCTGCCTGTTCGTCTATTCTATAATCGTAAATATTTTGCTCAAGCGCAGTTGGAAGTACACCATCATCTTCGCCATTGTCGTCACCGGCTTTGTGTACGGCATGTTCTGCCTTGGCTTTTCTCTTACATTCAGAGTTTAAGGAGGCGGATAAATATGACAGCTGATATATGGATGACAGCTTTTACAGAGCTGCTTAGACCGTCCGTTTTTCTTTACCTGACCGCCGGTGTTCTCATCGGCACGATAATCGGCGCTCTCCCCGGTCTTTCCGCGACCATGGGCGTCGCCCTTGTTACCCCGATCACCTTCTGGCTTGACAAAGTCGACGGCTTTGCAATGCTGATGGGTCTCTGGAATGCCGCGATATTTGCCGGCGGCATCACTGCAATACTTATCAACACCCCCGGCACGCCCGCTTCTCTCACCCAATCCTGGGATGGCTACCCGCTTTATAAGCAGGGCAAGGGCGGACTTGCACTGGGCATAAACGTCATCTTCTCGTTTATCGGCGGCATGGTGAGTATTATCCTGCTCATCCTTTTTGCCGAGCCTATCGCCCGCTTCACCATCCGCTTCGGCTCTGCCGAGTACTGCATGATCGCGCTCTTCGGCATGAGCATGATGATCGCCGTCTCCGGCAGTGACGTTATAAAAGGGCTTGCCCTCGGCGCGGTGGGACTGCTGCTCTCCACCGTCGGGCTTGACCCCATTGTCGGCACAAAGCGCTTCACCTTCGGCAGCACCGCTCTGTCCGCCGGCATCGACTTCATCCCTATTATGATAGGTATCTTCGGTCTTGCCGAGGTGTTCTATCAGATGTACACCTTCGATAAGGAGGCCGACGCGAAGGAGCACGAGGCGCGCAAGATAAACCTCTCTCTCGGCCGTGTAATGCCGACGTGGAAAGAGATGGGCAAATGGACTCCCAAGTGTCTCATTGCAGCTCTTGTCTCCACCATAGTCGGCGCTGTCCCCGCTGCGGGCGGCGATATCGCCTCCATTATCTGCTGGGGTAACGGAAAGCGTCTGAGCAAGGAAGGCGACCTGTACGGCAAGGGCTCCGCGGAGGGTCTTGCGATCTCGTCCACCGCGAACAACGGCGTTATCGGCGGCGCAATGACCACCATGCTCACCCTCGGTATCCCCGGCGACTCCACCACCGCCGTGCTTCTCGGCTCGCTGATGATGTACGGGCTCACGCCCGGCTGGCAGATGTTCAATGAGGCGGCGGGCTTTACCGCGCAGATCATGATACTCATGGTGCTGGCAAATATCGCGTTCCTCATCATTGGCCTTGCCACGGCAAAGAGCGTCGCCAAGTTCCTGAACATGAAGTCCCAGACCGTGTGGGCGGCAGTATCCGTGCTGTGTGTTGTCGGTTCATACGCCATCAACAACCGCTTCCTCGATGTTATCATCATGTTCGTCATGGCGATCATCGGCTTCTTCCTCAAGCTCTACAAGTTCCCCGACGGTCCTCTGGTGCTCGGTCTGCTGCTCGGTTCAACGATGGAAAAGAACATGCGCCGCGCGCTCGTCGTCTCCAAGGGCAGCTGGAGCTACTTTGTCACCCAGCCTATCTCCTGTGTGCTGTTCATTCTGGTCATCGCCACATTCTGCATCCCCATTGTAAAGGGCATCATCACCAAGCGTAAGAATGCGGCCTCCAGCGCTACGGCGGATAAGCCGCAGGCATAAGAATATAAACACGATCCAACTTTTACACTGGCGCTGATACGCCCGGAGGAAACATTGTGAAATACGCAGAAAAAATCAGAAACAAAATAAAAAACGGTGAGCTGTGCTTCGGCACTCACTGCTCCACCACCGAGCCCTGGTACTATGAAATGTGCGGGCTGCTTGACTACGACTATGTCTGGATCGACAACGAGCACGCCGGCATGACCATGCCCATGGTGCAGAACGGTATCGTCGCCACAAACGCAGGCCACAGCGCAGCGTTCGTGCGCGTGCAGGATCACGACATGAAGAGCATCAAGCCGGTGCTTGAGGTCGGCCCTGACGGAATCATTTTCCCGATGGTCAACACCGCTGAGGAGGCACGCAACATCGTCTCTATATGCAAGTATCCGCCCAGAGGCATACGCGGCTTCGGCCCGCTGCGCGCCATCAATTACAGCGATATGCCGCTGTCAGAGTATCTCGCGCAGGCAGACGACAGCATCCTTCTTCTCATGCAGTGCGAGACCAAGCAGGCTGTTGATAACCTCGACGAGATCCTCGCCGTTGACGGCGTTGACGCCATCATAGTCGGACCGATGGATCTTTCGGCATCTATCGGCAAGATGGGACAGCTCACCGACCCTGAGGTCATAGAGCTGTTCAACACTATCATCGCAAAGTGCAAGAAGGCCGGGAAGCCCTTCGGCGTTTCGATCGGCGTGAACTACGACCTTGTCAAGTTCTGGGTCGACAACGGCGCGTCGTTTGCATCCATGGGTACTCCCGCTGACTACTTCTACTGCATGAGCAAGGAAGTCGTCTCCACCGTGCGCGGCTTTGAGAAGGACCGTTCCGGCAAATAATTCTTTTACTTATAAAGGCCACGGTGATATAATGTCATTGTGGCCTTTAATTTTATACTTTACAAATCAAAAAAGGAGCTTCATTATGATCTACGATCTCATCGAAAATCTCGGCACTTACGCCGAAGTCACGCCTGACTTCAAGAAAGCCATGGAGATCATCCGCACTGTTGACCTCAACGCTGTCGAGCCGGGCACATATCACGTCGACGGCAGTGAAATGTACTACAACGTCATGGACTCCAAGCTCGTCGGGCGTGAGGACACCCGCTGGGAATGCCACGATAAATTCATCGACATTCAGTATGCCGTTTCCGGCTGCGGCGAGTGCATTGACTGCGCGCCGCGCTCCAGCTTCACAGACTTTGTCATCGATCCCGAGAATGACATCGCCTTCTCCGATCATGACCCCGCTCACATCTCGCTCGATCTCTGCGCAGGGAGCTTCGCAGTGTTCTTCCCGCAGGATGCACACCGCCCGAATCAGGGCTGCGGCAGCTACCGCAAGGTCGTTTTCAAGCTGCCCGTGAACGGCTGAACCATGGGTGAACGGCATTTTCTCGGCATAGAGCTTGGCTCGACGCGCATAAAGGCGGTTGAGATAGACAGTGAGTTCTCCACTGTCAGCTCAGGCAGCTACACATGGAAAAGCGATTATATCAACGGGCTGTGGACATACTCTCTGGAAGAGGTATGGCGCGGGCTGAAGACCGCGCTTGAACCTTTCCGCGGCAAAAGCTTTGATGCCGCCGGCATTTCCGGCATGATGCACGGATACATCGCGCTCGACGAGGAATGGAATCTGCTCGTGCCGTTCCGCACATGGCAGAACACCGTCACCGCGCAGGCGGCGGAGCAGCTGACCGAAGCCTTCGGCTTCAATGTTCCGCAGCGCTGGAGCATCGCCCATCTCTATCAGGCGCTGCTCAACGGCGAGGAGCACACCGCACGCCTCGCGCACATCACTACGCTCGCCGGGTATGTGCACTATATGCTCACGGGCGTGAATGCCATCGGTATCGGCGAAGCCTCGGGCATGTTCCCCATTGACAGCGGCACCATGGATTACGACGCAGCAATGGTTGAAAAGTTTAACGCGCTCGCCGCCGAAAAAGGCTTCACCTGCGACATACGCGAAGTCCTGCCCCGCGTCCTCCCGGCCGGAGCAGCTGCCGGACAGCTCACGGAGCGCGGTGCGGAGCTTATAGGCGGCGCGCTTAGAGCAGGGACACCGTTTGTCCCCTGCGAGGGCGACGCCGGGACAGGCATGGTCGCCACGAACTCCGTCGCGCCGCGCACGGGCAACGTCTCTGCCGGAACATCCATATTCTCCATGGTCGTGCTTGAGCGCCCGCTCAGGCAGGTCTATGAGGAGATAGACATGGTCACGACGCCCGCCGGCAGCCCTGTCGCAATGGTGCACTGCAACAACTGCACAAGCGATATGAACGCATGGGTCGGAGTATTCAGCGAGCTTTTGGGCTCCGTCGGCGCAAACGTCGATCCCGGTGATCTGTTCACGCTGCTGTACAACAAGAGTCTTGAGGGCGAGGCAGATTGCGGCGGGCTGACGGTCTTTAATTATCTTGCCGGGGAGGGCATTACGCACCTGGACAAGGGCTGCCCGCTCGTAATGCGCACAGCAGACAGCCGCTTTACGCTGGCAAATTTCATCCGCGCGCAGCTTTACGCCACTATGTCAACGCTCATGCTCGGCATGAATATCCTCGCAGAGGAGAACGTTGTCATCGACCGACTGACAGGCCACGGCGGGCTTTTCAAGACGCCCACGGTCGGGCAAAAATACATGGCAGCAGCCTGCGGCGTGCCGATCACATGCATGTCAACTGCCGCCGAGGGCGGGCCGTACGGCATGGCGCTGCTTGCGGCATATAGCTTCTATACCGGAATGAGCCTTGAGGACTTCCTCGCGGAAAAGGTATTCAGTAAGGTCGAATCATCTACCCTCGCCCCTGATGAATGCGATGCCGCGGGCTTTAAGGCGTATCTTTCCCGCTTTACTGCCTGCCTCCCCGTCGAAGAAGCCGCTGTTGACTCCATGAAATAGGGCTGAAACGCATATCGGAACTGCGGACGGGAACAGGTACGCAGTGATCTAAACAGTCAAAAAACGCTTCCTGCCCGGTTTTCGGTGAACTTTCACCGGAAACCGGGCAGGAAGCGTTTCTCTCTTTGTCCGATTATTTTTTCATATACTTTTTGACGAGCGTCCACACGATCACAACAACTCCTACTATAAGTATGGAAATGCTGCTCCAGTCGGTGACGCCGCTGCCCGAGTTTTTTACAAGGCCGTATATGCCGAAAGCCGAACACATCACACCAAATATAATTGCATCAAGCAGATTGAATCTCAACATAGCTTTTCACTCACGATCTTGCCGCTGACCGCCATATCGCGCAGCTTGTATTTACAGACCTTCCCCGTCGCGGTTTTTGGCAGCTCAGGCATAAAGTATATTCTCACCGGCTTTTTATAGCTGGCCATATTCTCCCGGCAGAACGCGATTATGTGCTTTGCGTCGGTCGACATGCCGCTGCGGAGCACTATCGCCGCTGATATCGCCTCGCCGAGCATGTCATTTGGTATACCGAACACGGCGCACTCCTGTATCTCCGGCATGGCGTTCAGCACGCTTTCGACCTCCGCAGCAAAGACATTCTC
>CAKTKV010000026.1 GCA_934572355.1 uncultured Oscillospiraceae bacterium | reverse complement strand
GTGATGTTGGAGAACGGAGCCTGAGTGCCCCAGCGGGACGGGGTGTTCACGCCGAAGATGAAGGACTGGATGCACTGCTTGACTTCCTTGTAGGTGAGGTTGTCGACTCTCACGAACGGAGCAAGATACGTGTCGAACGAGGAGAAAGCCTGAGCGCCGGCCCATTCGTTCTGCATGATGCCGAGGAAGTTCACCATCTGGTTGCAGAGGGTGGACAGGTGGCTTGCCGGGGAGGAGTTGATCTTGCCCGGGATGCCGAGACCCTGCTTGATGAGCTGGCGCAGGCTCCAGCCGGCGCAGTAGCCGGTGAGCATGCTCAGGTCGTGCAGGTGGATATCGCAGTTGCGGTGCGCGTCGGCGATCTCCTGATCGTATACTTCGCTGAGCCAGTAGTTTGCGGTGATGGCGCCGGAGTTAGAAAGGATGAGTCCGCCGACGGAATAGGTGACGGTGGAGTTTTCCTTGACGCGCCAGTCCTCAATGTTGAGGTATTTGTCCACGGTCTCCTTATAATCGAGGTAGGAGGACTTGGTGTTGCGCAGCTTCTCGCGCTGCTTGCGGTAGAGGATGTAGGACTTTGCGACTGCCTCGTAGCCGCCGCGGGAAAGCACCGCTTCAACGCTGTCCTGAATATCCTCAACGGCGACCTTACCGTCCTTTATCTTCGGCAGGAAATCTGCCGAGACCTTCAGCGCCAGAAAATCAATGACGCTGTCGTTATAATCCGTGTTTGTGGCGTCAAACGCCTTCTTGATTGCGGCGGCGATCTTGTTTATGTCGAACTCTACTATTTTGCCGTCGCGCTTCACTACCTGATACAATTCTTTATCCCCCTATCTTTAGTATATCAGACACCCCTGACCTGCACCGACGGAACGTATTCCGCCGCCGCATCGGCCAGTGAGTGCATTTCTGCTTCGTCATAGGCGCCGAGCCCACGGATGTCCAGCACATGGCCGGAATCCTTGAACTGCTGAAGGTAGTACTCCTTCGCGCCGCTTATCCATTTTGCCGCGCCCGCGACGCTCTCGCGCGTGTGCAGCCCCTTTACAACGGTCGTCCTGAACTCATAGTCCACACTGCCGCTTAAAAGAAAATCCTTCGAGCGCTCTATCGCGCCAAGGTCGAGCCTGTCGACCCCCGCGGTCTTCGCGTAAAGCTCAGGCGAGTTCTTGATGTCCATCGCGACCCTGTCCACAAGCCCCGCGCGGACGATGTCCATGAGTCTATCCGGAAAGGAACCGTTGGTGTCGAGCTTTATTTTGAAGCCGAGCGCGCGCACCTTTTCGAGAAACGCGCCGATGTCGCCATGCAGCAGCGGCTCTCCCCCGGTCACCGCGACGCCGTCGAGCACACCCGCGCGCTTTTTGAGAAAGCTCAGCACCTGCTCCTCATCCGTATCGTGCGCCAGCGCCTCCGGCAGAACCAGAGGTGCGTTATGGCAGAACGGGCAGCGGAAGTTGCAGCCGCCGGTGAACACCGTGCAGGCGACAAGGCCGGGATAATCCAGCAAAGTCAGCTTCTGCAGACCGGATATAAGCATGCCGCACCCTCCTTCACATGAGCCTGCGCCTCGTCATCGCGCTTGTATATAATAAGGCCATATGCCGCGCTTGTCAATAGCAAAATCACTATATATTGATTACAAAACCGAAAAACTTGGTTTCGGGCACAAAATATAGTGCCGTCCCGCGCAGCGCGCGCAGGAGACACCGATGGGTATTCTAATGCAAGCCTAACAATTTTTCAAGGGCAAAACGGGTAAATCGTGCAAAGTTGTAATAACTGACTATTTACGGCGGCTGAAACTGTGCACTATATAGAATTTCGGACACTTGCGGGAAAGGTGCTTCGGTGATATAATTTCTTTTAGTGTGCTATTATATATAATAGTGGTAAATAATGGGAAAATATATATAAAAGAGTGAAAGGACGTGAAACCATGTGCGGCATAGTAGGTTACGTTGGGAAAGAGCAGGCCGCTCCGATCCTGCTGGACGGGCTTGAGAGGCTCGAATACCGTGGGTATGATTCTGCCGGGCTCGCCGTTCTCGGCGGCAAGCGCGGCTTACAGGTAAAGAAATCCAAGGGGCGTCTGAGCGTCCTCAAGGCGCTGACGGATAACGGGCGCAGCCTCACCGGAACGCTCGGCATCGGCCACACGCGCTGGGCGACGCATGGCGAACCGAACGATATAAACTCCCACCCGCATCTGAGCGAGGGCAGGAACATCGCCGTCGTCCATAACGGCATCATCGAAAACTATGTTGAGATAAAGGAGTTCCTTATCTCGCAGGGCATGCACTTCAGCTCCGAGACCGATACCGAGGTCGTCGCGCAGCTGCTCGAGTATTTCTACGATAGCTGCGGGGACTTCATGGCCTCGGTCTACCGTGTGCTTGACCGCATCGAGGGCGCATACGCGCTGGGCATCATGTGCAAGGACACGCCCGACAGCTTCATCGCCGCGCGCAAGGACGCGCCGCTGCTCCTCGGCTACGGGGACGGCTGCAGCTTCATCGCCTCCGATGTTACCGCGCTCATCAAGCATACGCGCGACGTGGCATATATGAACGACGGCGAGGTCGCCCTCGTCTCCGCCGATGGCATCCAGGTCTTTGATGAATACGGCCAGCCCATCGAAAAGGAGCACAGCTATGTCGACTGGGACGTCAGCGCAGCTGAAAAGGGCGGCTATCCGCACTTCATGTTCAAGGAGATCATGGAACAGCCCGAGGCCGTGCGCAAGACCATTTCCCCGAGAATAAAGGAAGGGCAGATCGTTTTCGATGAGCTGAGCCTTAGTGAGGACTTCATACGCGGTCTTGACAGGATATTCATCGTGGCCTGCGGCTCGTCCTACCATGTCGGCATGGTAGGTAAGTATAATCTTGAGCGGCTTCTGAGAAAGCCCGTGGATGTGCAGCTCGCCTCGGAGTTTCGCTATGCCGATCCCCTCGTCGGGCCGAACAGCCTTGTCATCGTCATCAGCCAGTCGGGCGAGACGCTCGATACCATGGCCGCGCTCCGCGAGGCGCGCCGACTCGGTGCGAAGATCCTCTCCATCGTGAACGTCGTCGGCAGCTCCATCGCCCGCGAGTCGGACGATGTGCTCTACACCTGGGCAGGGCCCGAGATCGCCGTCGCGACCACGAAGGCCTACAGCACACAGCTCGTGCTGCTGGACATGCTCGGCGTTTACTTTGCGAAGGTCTGCGGCAGTATCAGCGACGCGGAGTATGAAGAGATCGTCGAGGAGCTTCTCGCACTGCCTGTCAAGATGGAGGCCGTGATCGAGGATATCGACGAGATAAAGTACCTCGCCTCCCGCTACTTTAACCACAATTCCATCTTCTTCATCGGGCGCAACCTTGATTACGCCCTCGGCCTTGAGGGAAGCCTCAAGCTCAAGGAGATATCCTATATCCACTCCGAGGCCTACGCTTCGGGCGAACTCAAGCACGGCACCATATCCCTTATTGAGGACGGTACCCTCGTCGTTGCGCTCGGCACATATAAGCCGCTGTTTGAAAAGACGCTCTCGAACATCATCGAGGTCAAGGCGCGCGGGGCAGACATCGTCGCGCTGACGAGTGAGAGCAAGGCCGCCGACATGAGCAAGACGGCGGAGAACGTGCTCTCCGTGCCGGATACTCATGTCATCCTCCAGCCATCCCTCGGCGTCATACCGCTGCAGCTTTTCGCGTATTATGTGGCGCTGCACAAGGGCTGCGACATAGACAAACCGCGCAATTTGGCCAAGTCTGTCACCGTTGAGTGAGAAAAAGGCCGGTATTCCTGTAAAATACTGCACAAAAGCGGCGAATACTTCAAATATTTCTTGTACTTTTCAAGCGCCTGTATTATAATAAATCTCTGGTTCAGGCGGAGCTGCCGCGCATTGGGGCGCAGCGCGTCCGCCTGCCGGGAAACCGAAGGAAGGGAGCTGTTACTTAATGGTCAATATCAGCAGCGGCAAGGGAAACATCAGCATTACCGATGAGGTTCTGACCTACCTTGCGGGCGACGCGGCTACCAGCTGCTTCGGCGTCAAGGGTATGGCAGGGCGCAGCAAGGAGGGAGGTCCTCTCCAGCTTCTGCGCAGGGAATCAATGTCCAAGGGCGTTGAGGTACACTATAACGGCGACGGCAGCGTATCTCTCGAGCTGCATATCGGCGTCGACCACGGCATCAATATCGCGGCAGTTTCACGCAGCATTATGAATACAGTCAGCTATAAGCTCACGAAGGCCGTCGGAGTCCCGGTCAAGAGCGTTGACGTTTATATTGACACGATCATCGGATAAAAATTCCGGCATGGGAGGTCCCATGCCATGCGGAGGTACATTCAATTGAGAAATTATATAGACGCCGCTGCCTTCAAAGAGATGATACTCTGCGCCAACGCAGCGCTCCATGCCAATGTTCAGGCGATAAACGACCTCAACGTTTTCCCCGTGCCCGATGGGGATACCGGCACCAATATGGCGCTGACCATGGATAAGGCCGCGACGGAGCTTAAGAAGAAAGAGTTCGACACGATAGCCGCGGCGGCGGACTGCGTGGCTTCTGCGCTGCTCCGCGGCGCGCGCGGCAACTCCGGCGTTATCCTCTCCCTGCTCTTCAGGGGCATCTCCAAGCGCCTTAAAGGGCTCGATACCGCGGGCGCACAGGAGTTTGCCGGTGCAATGCAGGACGGCGTCGACGCCGCCTATAAGGCAGTCATGAAGCCCGCCGAGGGCACCATCCTTACCGTCTCACGCATGTCAGCGGCGGCTGCCGTCGAAGCGGCGAACGCGGGCGCAAGCCTTGAAAGCTGCCTTGACTGCGCCATCAAGGCCGGTAACGACGCTCTGGCCGAGACCGTGAACCAGAACCCCGTGCTCAAGAAGGCCGGAGTCATCGACGCCGGCGGTCAGGGCTATATGTACATCCTCGGCGCGATGCTCGCCTCCTACCGCGGGGAGATCACCGCTCCCGAGAGTGTTGATGAGATCGTCGAGACCGAGAAGGAGAGCAGCGCTTTCGATGTGTTCGACACGGAGGATATCACCTTCGCATTCGACACGGTCTTCATCGTGCGCAAGCATGATCCCGACGTTGACCTTGAGCCGCTGCGCAAGTATCTCACGAGCATAGGCGACAGCCTTGTTATCGGCGAGGACGACGAGGCCTTCAAGGTACATGTCCACACCAACATCCCCGGCAACGCCCTCAACGAGGCGCAGAATTTCGGCACGCTGGAGCTTGCGAAGATCGAGAACATGCGCACCCAGCATGACGATATCCTTGCCGGTAAGCACGTCCAGACCACGGACGACCTCGATGCTGTCGAGCGCGAGCTTGAGGAGAGCGAGGAGCAGTACTGTAAGAGCGTGAAGGACTACGGCGTTGTCACCGTGTGCGCGGGCAAAGGTCTTGAGGGTCTGTTCAAGGAGCTCGGCGCGGACGGTATCGTCACCGGCGGCCAGACCATGAACCCTTCGACCGACGATATCCTCAAAGAGATAAACCGCACCCCGGCAAACACCGTTTTCGTGCTGCCGAACAATAAGAACATCATCATGGCGGCGGAGCAGTGCGTCCGCCTGAGCGATAAAAAGGTCATCATCATCCCGACGAGGACCGTGCCGCAGGGCATTTCCGCGATGCTGAACTTTAACCCCGAGGAGACGGAGGAGAACCTTATCGCCGCGATGAACGAGGCCGCCGGCAATGTCCACACCGCTATGGTCACCTATGCCGCGCGCGACTCGGACTTTGACGGCCATGAGATCCACGCGGGCGAATATCTTGCCCTGCTCGACGGCGCTCTGCTCGGCAGCTACAGCAGCGAGAAGACGCTCTTCAAGGAGCTGAGCTGGGCATTCGACGAGCTGAGTCCCGAGTTCATCACCGTCTATTACGGCAGCGACGTTGCTGAGGACAAGGCGAACGAAGCCGCGGAGACGATCATCGGCTGCTTCCCGGACGCTGAGGTCAGCGTCGTCAACGGCGGTCAGCCCGTGTATTACTACATGATTTCTGTGGAGTGATAAGTATGTCTGATATTTTCGATAAGATCGAGCTGCACGACTGCCCGTACTGCGGCGGCGCGGGACTGCTTGAGGAGGAGCAGGGCTGGTGCTGGTACGCCATGTGCGTCGACTGCGGCTCACAGACCGCGGCCTTCAGCTACAAGACCCCCGAGGAGCGCGAACAGGCGGCGCGCGAAGCCGCGCTCGTGTGGAATCTCGGCAAGATAGTCCGCGCGAACCCGAACGAGTAAAACGTATAATATAACAAGCATCCACGGCAGTAAGAATGAACTGCCGTGGATACTTTTAATTTCTGCACTATGCCGCTTTGTTCGCTTTTATTTTTGTGACGAGCACGATAGCGATGAGCGTCACGGCCTCTGTCACGAGCGGCGCAAGCCATATAGCCTCCGCCCCGAAGACGAGCGGTAAGCAAAAGATCATCAGTGCCTTGAGCACGATGCCTCGGCTGACGGCAATGGCACTGGCCATGCCGGTGCGCTTGGTGGAGAAGAAATATTTTGTGTAGATCAGGTTCAGCGCCATAGGGATGAAGGACAGCGCAAACACCGGCAGCGCGGCCGACGCCTCCGCGATGAGCGCCGGCTCCCTGTTGAAAATGCGTATCACCGGCACATCGAAGAAGAACAGCCCCGCATAGATTAGTACCGAGAGTGTGAGGTCAACGATGAGCCCGCAGCGGAAATACCATGCCATTTCCTCCCTGTCGTTCCTGCCATAGCACTGCCCCCACAGCGGCTGCAAGCCCTGCGCCACGCCTGAGAGCACGGCGTTTGCGAGGGAATAGATAAAGCTCAGCACGCTGAAGGTCGCAACGCCAACATCGCCGATCAGCCGCGCGAGCATCAGGTTATAGCACAGCGCGGTAACGGGCGTGGTGAGCTGCGTCACCGCCTCCGGTACGCCGCGTATGCACACCTTCTTTATCAGCACGCCGCTGAGCCCGAAGCGCTTAAAGCGCAGCTCGCCTTTCTTCCGCACAAAGTGCGTCAGCAGCACGAGTACAGTCAGCACCTGCCCAAGCCCTGAGGCGACAGCCGCGCCTATCACTCCCATTTTGAGCGGGAAAATGAACAGCCAGTCGAGGAAAATGTTTGCCGCCGCGCCCGCGCACATCCCGACGAAGGAGAGCGCAGGTGAGCCGTCGTTGCGGACGAATACCGCGAGGCAAGTGCCCATCAGCATGGGCACAGAAAATGCGGAATAGTAAAACAGGTACTGCGCCGCCATCTCGCGCAACTCCGTGCTCAGGTGTCTTGCGCCGCTGATGTCCGTGATCTGCCGGGAAAAGACCATGCCCACAGCCATAAGGATCGCGGCACTCACAAGCGTCAGGGAGAATGCGGTCATGAACGCGCGGTTCGCGCCGTCCTTGTCTCCGCGCCCCATGCGTATGGCGACGATGGCCGCGCCGCCCATCGGGAACATTGCCGTGACCGCGACCACCGTCGTGATAAACGGCACCGCGATGTTGACCGCGCCGAGCGCCGCAGATCCGACGCCCTGTCCGACAAAGATGCCGTCGACGACGTTATACAGATACGTCACGAACAGTCCTCCCAGCGCGGGGAAAATGTAGCCTATTGAAGCCTTCAATCTTGCGTTCATACATAAGACCTCCGAAAAAGAAAAATGGGGCAAAGCCCTAAAGCCTTGTCCCATACAAAAAAGTGGGACAAGACCCAACTGGTCTTATCCCACTTAAACGGTCACTGTGACCGCAAGTCCTCTGATAAGCAGAGGCATAGTACCATATTCTGCTGCGATAGTCAACCGTGTCTTTTACCGCAGCCCCTCCAGCACCGCGGCGATATCGCCGTCGATGCAGATACTGCGCGCGGCGATGTTATCGGGTGCGTAGGCGTCGCCGAGGTTTATACAGGCGTAGGTCGCCTTGGGGTTCTTCGCTGTCATGTTCCAGAACGGGTATTTTATAATGACCGGGGTGTTATACCCTACGCCGAGTTCAAGAAACAATATCTTCAGTCTGGCGCGGGTGCGGAGAAAATTCTCGTACCGCTCCGCCGCGCGGTGCCAGCCCTCGTCCTCAACGAAGCTGTCGTCACTGCGCAGGTTCATGGTCATAGGTCTGCCGCAGTGCGGGCAGCGTGGGATAAGCTTGCTCGGTATTCTGCCGTCCTTCTGCCGCTCATACATCAGGCGTATCTCCCGCTCGTTATCAAAGGTCTCCTGACAGCAGGGCTCCGAGCACTGGAACAGGCCATAATCCCCCTGAGTATAGAACAGGCGCTTCTTGTCAAAGCCCGCTTTCTGAAAGCAGTGATCCACATTTGTCGTGATAACGAAATAGTCCTTGTCCCCAACGAGCTTCAGCAGCTCCTCATATACCGGCTTCGGCGCGTCCACATAGCGGTTTATGAAGATGTACCGGCTCCAGAATGCCCAGAACTCCTCCGGCGTTTTGTAGGGATAAAAGCCGCCGGAATACATATCGTGAAAGCCGTACTTCTCCTCAAAATCGGAGAAGTATTTTTCAAAGCGCGCGCCTGAGCATTCGTAGCCCGCGGAGGTCGACAGCCCTGCGCCCGCACCTATCACGACGGCGTCAGCCTCACCAAGTGCGGCTTTAAGGCGCGCTGTCTGCTCCGAGAAGCTTTCTGTAGATTTCTTCGTCCCTGTCCTTGAAAACATTAAAAATCACCTTCCTGACACTGGTCTGCTTTCGCATGAAATCTTCCACCGTTTCCACGGCGATCTCCGCCGCCCGCTCGTTCGGGAAATGGAACTCCCCCGTTGAAATGCAGCAGAACGCTATGCTCTCAAGCCCGTTCTCCGCCGCGAGCTTCAGACATGAGCGGTAGCAGGAGGCCAGCAGCGCTTCATCCTGCTTTGTCACGCGCCCGCCGATGATAGGCCCGACGGTGTGCAGCACGTACCGGCATGTTAGATTGAATGCCGGCGTTATCTTCGCCCCGCCTGTGGGTTCCTCGTGCCCCTGCCTGTGCATCAGCTCCGCGCAGTATTCCCGCAGCTCGACTCCCGCATAGCTGTGTATGCAGTTGTCGATGCAGCGGTGGTTCGGGATATAGCAGCCGGTCATGCCGGAGTTTGCGGCGTTTACGATCGCGTCGCAGCGCAGCGTTGTGATATCGCCGCGCCAGATATACAGCCCGCCGCGCACCGGCGTGAGACTGTCGATATCCGTTATGCCCTTGGCGTCAAGCTCCGCGCGCAGGTATTCGTCCTGTACGCGGAGAAACTCCGGGCTGCACTTACGCGCCGTGCGCACGTTCATCAGCGCGCGTAGCAGGAGCCGCTGCTCCTCTCCGTCCACCGGGACGCGCGCTCCGCGGTATTCCGGGCGCTCGTCAAGAAGCGCGTCTATAAGAAAGCGCCGCCGTTCAGTTTGGTTCATTCAGTGTTCAGTCCTTTTGGTAGGTTATTTTGCCGGGAAAAAGAAGCCGACGGTCATGTCGAGATAATTCATCCCGCTGTACTCCGGGTACTTTTCCGTGACGCGTGCCTTCATTTCGTCGGCACTCTCACATTCGCAGGCGATCTCCTTGAGGTCGTACAGGTAGTTGATCTTCGTCTGCGCGTCCTTGAGGTCCTCCGGGGTATAGTGCGAGGTCAGCACGAGGTCAAAGCCCTTGCGGATGTAATAGTTGAGCTGGGAGATGATTCCGTCGGCATGCGGGCAGCCCGCGACGATGGAGTGGCAGTCATGCCCCATCATGTGGGTGTAGACGCAGTTGAGCTCGGGTATCTCGACGTCGTATGCCTCGGCGTTGGAGCGGATGACGAAGCGGATACCGGCAAGCTCGGCCTCGCCGTCGGCAAGGATGTGCTCAGGCTGGCAGATGGCGGCGTCGAAGCTGTCGCCGAAAGCCGCCTTGAAGTTCGAGACGAGCGCCGCACCGCCGCCGTTAGTGTTGTAGGCGACGGAGGATTCCGTACCGTAGGCCGGGGCTTCCGGCAGGAAGGACGCGCCTGCGGCATGGTACGCGACGAGCTTTGCCTCGACCGTGATGTTCTCCCGCTTGAGATAATCCGTCAGCTCGCTGATGTTGTCATGGAAGCACGGCAGCTCTATCACAACGCCGCGCCCGTTCTTCTCGATGATGAAAACCTCGTCGTCAATGAGGTCGTGCGTCTGGTAGGCATGCAGCTTTGCACTGCCGAAATCATATACCTTAACCTCGCCCTTGGCAAGCTTTACGGACTTATAAGTGTTCTTGTTCATGTGAAATTCCTCCGAGTTAAATTCAGCGGGTGCTTTCCCTCTGTGCTTCTCATTTTACTCAGAATTATTCCCGGCACAAGTACGCACAAATCTATTACCCAGTCACCTTTTGGTAACCCTTGGAGCGTGTTCGGAATCCCCTTGCAATATTTTGAATGTTACACTATAATATGAGTGTAACATTCGAAAAGGAGTGCTGCATATATGCTGACAAAGGAAGAAATGCCCGCCTGCCCGGTGGCGACTACCGTGGCGCTGATCGGCAGCAAATGGAAGCTGCTCATCATGCGCAACCTGCTCTCGCGCCCGTGGCGCTTTAACGAGCTGAAAAAGGACCTGGAGGGCATCAGCCAGAAGGTGCTGACCGACAGTCTGCGCTCCATGGAGGCCGACGGCCTGCTTACCCGCACCGTCTATCCCGAAGTCCCGCCGCGCGTGGAATATACTCTGACGGAGCTTGGCTACAGCCTCCGCCCGATACTGGAAGCAATGCGCGTCTGGGGCGAGGACTATAAGGCCGCGCACGAATAAGCCGCGGCTGCAAACAGCACAGTGCCCGACACTCAGACAGCCTGAGTGTCGGGCGCTGTGTGTATATCCTCTTTCGGCTTTACCGCATAAGTATCCTCGCAAGCTCCATCGTCACGATCTTTGTCACCGCGCCGGCGGACATCACATAGAACCAGACCTCGCGCGCCCGCTGCGTTTTCGCGATGGGCGTGGCAACAGCGGCAATGATGATAAGCAGCGCGCCCGCGCAGCCGACGATCGTCGGGACGCTCACGAGCGGGAACAGCCCCGGCGCGCAGCTGCCGTCAATGGCATGCTGGATGGTTTTATCAAGCCCGTCACGCGCCGCCGCGAAGCAGCACACCGCAAGGCCGAAGGCCAGCAGAAATGCGCTCCTGCGCCCCCAATGCTGAATGCTCGCGCGGTCATACACGGAGTACGCGATAAAGCCAAGCAGAGCGAGCATCATAAGCGTCGTGACCGCGGTCACGGTGTTCCCGAAATACAGCTTCATCTTCATCCGCGCTCCCTGTACCAATCGAGCACGGCGTCGAGGTTGGCAGGCTTCACCCTCTCGCCGCCATGGAGCATCATGTCGAGCATATCGTCCTCCTCCGGTGTGCGGTCGGCCTTTTCAGAAAGCGCCTTGCCCACAGTTTTGACCATGAGCTCCATCATCGGGCGGTAAATACCGTGCAGGCTCTTCACATCGAAGTTGCCCTGAAGCGTGAACACCGGGATATCCGCGGGGACTGCCGTCTTTTTCCGCACGCTGTCCGTCTGCGTCCCGGTCTGCCCCATGCCGACAGCGCATAGGGCGAACACCTTATAGCGCCGCGCCGCGGCGGTATAGCCCTTGACGGAACCGGCCATGATCCAGCCCATATATATGACCTCCGCGCCCGCGGAGATATACTCCCCCGCCTCGGCAGCGGAGTATGCGGGCAGCCCGGTCTCATGCGAGAGCAGCCGCGCATAGCGCTCGGTGCTCCCGGTGTTGGTGGTGTAAATTATTGCGTCCATATTGTCCTCTTCGTTCATAAAATGATTTGCCGTGTTCATGGCTTTTTATATTCTTTTTCAACTCTGGTAACGAAGCGGTCGATGTGCTCATCCAGCAGCGTCTCGACCGCGCCCTTATCCTCCGCGCCGTCATAGATGCTATAGAGCAGGAACACCGGGCCGTAGAAATCTAACGCGAGCTGCATCGCGTTCTTGTCGGAATCGGTCAGCTTCCGGAATATCGCCGCCATGTATTTGACGGGGCCGGCCACGAGATATTCCTGATAGAGCCGCGCAAGCTTCTCATCACGGTATTGCTCCAATGTCAGCATACGGCGAAAATTTGCCGGAAACTCCTCCCGCGTCCAATGATCAAACTGTGCCCTGCTGTATGCGCGTATTTTTTCAGCGGGCGTGTGCATATATGCCTCGGCAAAGCCGTCCGGCTCTGTCTCGGGCATCTCATATTCAGCCGCGCGCTCATAGTCCATCTGGTTCATGCGCGCAGCTATCTGATCCAGAATCTCCTGTTTGCCGGTATAGTGCTTATATAGCGCCGCCTTGGATATCCCCAGCCGCTGGGCGATATCGCTCATGGACGTGCCGAGATAGCCGCGCTGCGCGAACAGCTCCAGCGCCGTCTCCAATATGCGCTTCTTTGTGTCTTCTGCCATAGTCCCGCTCTCCTTTCAGTTACCGTTCGGTAGCTCGCATTATAGTTACCGAACGGTAACTTGTCAAGAGCTTTTTCAAAAAAATTACCTGCCCGTCGGAAACTATGAATTTTTATTTCTTGCACCGGCATAAGTGCTGGTGTAAAATGTAGGTACACTGCACGTCTACACATATAAGAAAGAAGGATAGACCATGAAGATAACTTTTATAGGCGCCGCGCATGAAGTGACCGGCAGCTGCACTTATATTGAGGTCGGCGACAAGAAGGGCATTGTCGACTACGGCATGGAGCAGGGCAAGAACCTATTTGAGAACGCTCCCCTGCCCGTCGCCCCGGGCGAGCTGGATTTCGTGCTGCTGACCCATGCGCACATCGACCACTCAG
>CAKTKV010000025.1 GCA_934572355.1 uncultured Oscillospiraceae bacterium | reverse complement strand
ATGCCTTCGATATCCTCGGGGCTGGTCTCGAGACGGACGAGAACGACCTTCTCCTTGCGGGCGGCCCATTCCTTGGCGTCTTCAGCGGAGAAGACGATCTTGCCGCATGCAGCGCCGGGGGATGCGCCAAGGCCCTTGCCGATGGGAGTAGCAGCCTTGAGAGCGGCGGTGTCGAACTGCGGGTGGAGCAGAGTGTCGAGGTTTCTCGGGTCAATCATCAGAACGGCCTTCTTCTCATCGATCATGCCCTCGTCAACGAGGTCGCATGCGATCTTGAGAGCGGCCTGAGCGGTACGCTTACCGTTTCGGCACTGGAGCATGTAGAGCTTGCCGTTCTCGACGGTGAACTCCATGTCCTGCATGTCGCGGTAGTGCTCCTCGAGGATGCCGCAGACCTTGACGAAGTCAGCGTATGCTTCGGGGAACTGCTCTGCCATCTGAGCGATGGGCATAGGAGTGCGGACGCCGGCGACGACGTCTTCGCCCTGTGCATTGACGAGGAACTCGCCCATGAGCTTCTTCTCGCCGGTGGCGGGGTCACGGGTGAATGCGACGCCGGTGCCGGAGTTCTCATTGAGATTGCCGAACACCATGGGCATGACGTTGACAGCGGTGCCCCAAGAGTAGGGGATATCGTTGTCGCGGCGGTAGACGTTTGCTCTGGGGTTGTCCCAAGAACGGAAGACCGCACGGATAGCTTCGTAGAGCTGGACCTTCGGGTCGGAGGGGAAGTCCTCGCCGATCTGCTTCTTGTACTCTGCCTTGAACTGCTCAGCGAGCTTCTTGAGGTCGGAAGCATCGAGCTCGAGGTCGGAGGTGACGCCCTTCTCGGCCTTCATCTTGTCGATGAGCTGCTCGAAGTACTTCTTGCCGACTTCCATAACGACGTCGGAGAACATCTGGATGAAGCGGCGGTAGGAGTCGTAAACGAAACGCTCAAACTTGGGATCGGGGTTGCCCTTGATCATGGCGGCGACGACGTCGTCATTCAGGCCGAGGTTCAGGATAGTGTCCATCATGCCGGGCATGGAGGCGCGGGCGCCGGAACGCACGGAGACGAGCATGGGGTTCTGGAGGTCGCCGAACTTCTTGCCGTTCATTTCCTCCATCTTTGCGACGTACTGCATGATCTCAGCCATGATCTCATCATTGATCTGACGGCCGTCCTCATAGTACTGGGTGCAGGCTTCGGTGGTGATGGTGAAGCCCTGGGGGACAGGCAGACCGATATTGGTCATCTCGGCCAGGTTTGCACCCTTGCCGCCCAGCAGCTCACGCATGTTTGCGTTGCCCTCGGAAAACAGGTAAACGTATTTCTTGCTCATCTTTTTTATCCTTTCTATGGTAAATTAAGATTTGGCAGATAACGGTGAATGCAGTATCTTCTGCACTCCTTAGGATATCACATAAAGCGCCATTTTTTCAATAGATTTTAATCACAAATCTGCATTTATTATAGCCAATATTTTATCTGAGATTTTCGCAAAACCACTAATATCCAACACTTCTCCGCGGATCCGCGTATCGTATCCACATTCCGTGAGCGCGCGCTCGGCCTGTTCTTTGGTGATTTCGCCCAACTGCGAGCTTATCGCGTTTACAAGAGTCTTGCGTCTCTGGTTGAAGGCGGCGCGGATGATGCGGAACATGAG
Organism: uncultured Oscillospiraceae bacterium; assembly: GCA_934572355.1. Taxonomy (GTDB): domain Bacteria; phylum Bacillota; class Clostridia; order Oscillospirales; family Oscillospiraceae; genus Limivicinus. The sequence continues at coordinate 11,235 of CAKTKV010000025.1, read as the reverse complement.
CTTTTCATCCATGACCTCGGCTGGGTGCTCTCCGCGCCTTCTCAGGCGGATGACGCTCGAGGTCACCTTCGGCTGCGGGACGAAGCAGGACGGCGGCACATCGAACAGCAGCTCCGGTTCCTCGTACCATTGCACGAAGATGCCGAACGCGCCGTAGTCCGCCGTGCCGGGCTTTGAGCAGATACGCCGCGCGACCTCGCGCTGGATCATGACCGTGATGCTCTCAAAGCAGCCGGCCTCGATAAGCGCCGTGAGAAGCGGCGAGGTGACATTATACGGCAGGTTTGCGCACACCACGGGGCGCAGCCCATTGAGCTTTTCCGCGACGAGCGCCGGGATATCCTGCTTGAGAATATCACCGTAGACCATCTCAACATTTTTGCAGCCAATGAGCGTTTCGGCAAGGATAGGCTCGAGCGCGCGGTCAAGCTCGACGCACACTACCTTTCCTGCTCTCGCCGAAAGCTCACGCGTGAGGCAGCCGACGCCCGCGCCGATCTCCAGCACGCCGGTGTTCTCATCGAGCAGCGCGGACTCGGCGATGTCCTCCGGCACCCATGAGGCCGTGAGGAAGTTCTGCCCGAGCGACTTTGAAAAGCGGAAGCCGTGCCGCGCGAGCAGGTCATGTATATAATTGATGTCCGTCAGAAGATTCATTTCTTGTCCTTCAGTATTTTTTCAAAGGCCTGCCGGTGCGGGTCGTGTCCCGGCTCGCCGGTGATGAGGATATTTCCCCGGTAACGGTAGCCGCTGCTGCGCAGCAGCTTCTGCATGGGCTTGTTATTGCGGTGCGTGTCGATCCTGACATAGCGCCGCCCGTGGCTGCGCGTCAGCTCCTCAACACATTTGATAAGGTAGCCCGACATGCCGCTGCCGCGATACTCCTCGGCTATCGCGCTGCGGTGCATGACGCAGTAGGGTGCGTCGGAGCTCCACTTGCCGTCGGTGATGTCGGCATAGGTCGGCTCCTCGCGGTCGGAGAGCATGAAGAAGCCCGCAAGGTCGTCCCCGTGCATGAGCTTATAGAGCTCTCCGCGCTCGATGTCGCCCTCGAAGGTCGCCCTGTCGGGGTAATCGCCCTGCCACTGGTCGACGTTCAGCGCCCTGAGTGACCTGCGCGCGTAGGCGACGATCTCCATAATGCGGTCGACGTCCTCTTTTTCCGCCGGGACGCACTGAAGCTTTTCCGTGAGCTTTATGCGCCCGTCGCTGCGTTCGACGTCCTTCATGAGCTTTCTGTCCGTCTCGTCCTGCGGCTCGAATTTTTCGTACATATCCGGTCTTTTCTCCTTTGTTCTCTCAAGCTGCTGCCGCCGGCGCCACAGCTCTACCCGGCTGTGATCTCCGTTCAGCAGCACCTCCGGCACGGCGCGCCCTTCCCAGACCTCCGGGCGCGTATACTGCGGGTACTCCAGCAGCCCGTCCCAGTGGCTCTCGCCGGTGTAGCACTGCTCATCGGCAAGCACTCCCGGCACAAGGCGGCACACCGAATCGGCCACGGCCATCGCCGCGATCTCGCCGCCGGTGAGGACAAAGTCGCCAAGGGATATCTCCTCATCGACGCACTCCTCGATGAAGCGCTCGTCCACACCCTCATAATGCCCGCAGACGAGTACAAGATGATCGTAATCGCGCTTGAGGCGCTTTGCCGTCTCCTGCGTGTAGGGCTTGCCCTGCGGGGACATGTATATCACGCGGCGGCGCATGCCTTCTGTCTGCGCCTTTATCGCATCGAGGCAGCTCTTGAGCGGCTGCGCCATCATCACGCAGCCGAAGCCGCCGCCGTAGGGGTAGTCGTCCACCTGGTTCTGCTTGTTCTCGGTATAGTCGCGTATCTGCACGCAGTTTATTTCAACTATGCCTTTCTTCGCCGCGCGGCCTATGATGCTCTCATGGAGTACCGCGTCGACCGTTGCGGGGAAAAGCGTCATTATATCTATGCGCATGCCTTACATCCCCTCGATGAGCCTTACGGTTATGACGCCGTTCTCTGCGTCCGTCGCCAGCACAAACTCCGGCACGGCAGGGATGAGGTGTTCTGTCTCGCCCTTTACGACATACACGTTAGACGCTGGGCGCTCCATTATCTCGACAAGCTCGCCTATCTCGTTCCCGCTCTCGTCGACAACGCGCGCGCCGAGGATGTCCTGAAGGAAGAACGCCCCGTGCGGCAGCGCCGCGTCCTCGCGGCGGACGGTGACCTCGCGCCCCTTGAGCGCCATCGCAGCGTTTATATCGTCAATGCCATCGAGCTTTGCGATAACAAAGTCCTTATGCGTCCTTGCGGAGACGACCTTCATTTCCCGCTCGCCAAGGTATATGCGCTTGAAGCTCCGGAAGAACTTCGGCGAATCCAGCCAGACCTCTATCTTTACCTCGCCCGCGACGCCGTGCGTGTTCACGATGCGTCCCGCGTCGATAAATTCATGTTTTTCCATATCTCAAATGCGCCGCGCGTCCCGCGCCGCTCCTCCGTTATGTTGTTAACTGATGGTAGCATTATACCATGCGCCGCGTGCTTTGCCAACAGGGGATCGGCAAAGCCGAAATCACGGCTGCCGCCGGGAGACGCTGGAGCTCAGTCCCGCGGATTATGCGCTGCATAGTATCCGTCACAGATACTGTTATTTCCAAAGTATGCCGCAACGTCAGCATTTGTGGTATAGTTCGGGTCCGATTTGAGACGCAGCTCCAGCACGCCGACGCAGGGGTCGGGCAGCTCAACAATGACAATGTCCTCTCCGGGACGCAGACGGAGCATATCATACGTTTCATGGGTCTGCTCGCTGTATGCCTGAATCCTCCCACTCGATAAATTCTCCGATATCTGCACGGGAATGCTGTTTACAAGCTTCGGAGAGTATACAAGCGTCAGCACAGCTGCGGCACATACGGCAATGACCTTACTGTGCATTTTGCTTCCCTCTGGCACACGAACCTTGCTTCCAATAAGGAAGCAGATAGTTTCCGCCGAGAGGATTATTGACGCGTCCAGCACAAAGAAGCCGCGCAGCGAAGCGCCGTCAACAGTGCTTGAATTGTAGCCGAGCATCATCGGGAACAGCGTGACAACAGGAGCCATCAGCATTCCAAGCAGGGTGCCGAAGAATGTTGTCCGGCGCAGCCTGTTCGGACAGCTCGTCCCCATTGCAAAAGCAATTACAAGAAAAATGATGACGCCGTTGTCAAATATCAAAATTTTTGCTTCATTTGCCGCGCCCAGCAGCGCCATGCCAAGCGCCTTTACAACGGACGCACTCCCGTAAGAAGTGTGCCTGACGAAGTTCCCGGGCGCCAAGGTGTTAATGAGATCGCCGATTACTGCCGCAGCAAAGATGAACAGCAGCCTTCTGTCAAGCTTCCCGTTCTGTGCGAAGTCAGCGGCACACATGATAAGCATAAGGTATGCGCCTAAGCCGCCGATCATCAGCACGCCTCCGGCCATCCCAAGCATGAGCAGTGCCGAAAGGATCATCGCCGAGGTCTTACCTTTTCTTTTGCAGCGGAGCATAAGCGCTAACGCGAATATGAGCAGCATCATAGGCACCAGATATGCCATGGCACCGATGAACCAGAGATAGACCTCGTTGTAATCGGTGTATAGCAATATGGGCAGAAATACGACAGCAAAGATCGGCAGAGTCTTGCCGCCGAGGGAGAAACAGGCGGTCATCTCTCGGCATAGAAGATATATCGCAAGGCAGGAGAGCAGCAGACACATTATAAGCTCCAGCCTCAGCATGGCATAGCTATAAACGGAAAGCGGATTGAGCAGACAGTTGAGAAGATTAGTCGTATACGTTCCCTGCCATAAGGGGTATAGCTCCAATGCAAATCTGATTGCCTTTACAATATAGTTTTCGCCGGGCATCCGCATTACGCCAAGATAAAAGGAGAAATCATCAGACGGCTGAAACACCGCATATCTTGCCGCGATCACAAACGGAGCAAACGCGGCGGCTATTATCACCAGCAGCACCGCCTTAAAAATGCGCCTTTTCAAGACGGAGCTCTCCGTGCAGAAGCTCATGTATTTTGCCTCCTTTCTATTGGCATATAAATACTCTATCATAGATAAGTAAGAACATCAAGAGTGCGTGATACCGCGCCTATTTTCTCCCGACCGGCTCCCAGCCCTTGAGCGGCAGGCGCTGCATCGCGCCGAATATTTTGGACTTCATGTCCGGGTACTGTGCGCTCATGGTCTTCAGCAGCTGCTTTATCTCATAGCGCTTGCTGCCCTTGTCATCCGGGCAGGGGTTCTCAACTATCGGCACATTGAGCTCACGCGCGAGGTTCGTTATCTTCTGCTCCCCGGCGTAGATGAGCGGGCGTATCTGGGTAACACCGGAGCGGTCGAGGAAGGTCACAGGCTGGAAGCAGCTTATGCGCCCTTCAAACAGCAGACTCATCATATAGGTCTCGACAGCGTCATCAAAATGATGGCCGAGCGCGAGCTTATTCAGGTCCCGCTCACGCAGGACGTTATTGAGCGCGCCGCGGCGCATCTTCGCGCACAGCGAGCAGGGGTTGTCCTCCTTGCGCACGTCAAAGACGATCTCCTTGATATCGGTCTTGACGCAGGTGTACGGTATGCTGAGCTCCCCGCACAGCTCGCGCACGGGCGTGAAGTCCATTCCCTCGAAGCCCAGCTCTATCGTCACCGCCTCGAGCTCGAACGGCTCCGGATAGTACTTTCTCAGGCAGTCCAGCGCGAGGAGGAGGATCATGCTGTCCTTCCCGCCAGATACGCCGACGGCCACGCGGTCACCCGACTGTATCATGCGGTAGTCGTCCACGGCGCGGCGGACGGTACCAGTAAAGTCACTCAATGCGTCTCTCATGGTTTTTCTCCTTCAGCAAAACGAAAAATCGAATTTAGATTTGAAGAGATTTCGGACGGATTCCGGAGCATTCGCGAGATTTGAAAATCAGAATCAAAATTACTGTTGACATGCCCGGCTCCTTGTGATATAAAGATAAAGCGCGTTTGGGATATATTGTACTTTCGCGCGCATGAAATGTCAAAACATTTATCATTTATATGGAGGCAAGAACATGTCCACTACTATGCTGACCAAGGAGACCGTTGAGCGTAAATGGTACATCCTTGACGCAGCCGGCAAGCCCATGGGCAAGACCGCTGCACTGGCCGCCGATATTCTCCGCGGCAAGCTCAAGACCGATTATACTCCTCATGTTGACTGCGGCGACTATGTCATCATCATCAACGCCAAGGACGCTGTCCTCACCGGCAAGAAGCTGGAGCAGAAGTACTACCGTACCCACTCCGGTTATCCCGGCGGCCTGAAGGAGACCCAGTACAAGACCCTGATGGCAAAGAAGCCTGAGCTCGCGATGCGTCTGGCTGTCCGCGGCATGCTGCAGAAGAACACCATCGCACAGTGGCAGCTCAAGCGCCTGAGAATCTTCGCAGGCAGCGAGCACACCCATGCAGCCCAGAAGCCCGAAGTCTGGGATCGCTAAGAGGAGGTAAAAGAATATGGCAACTTATAAGTGCAAGAAGCCCTACATGTACGGTACCGGCCGCAGAAAGTCCTCTGTTGCCCGCGTTCACCTCATCCCCAACGGCACCGGCGCTATCACCATCAACGGCCGTGATATAGACGATTACTTCGGTCTCGAGACTCTGAAGCTCATCGTCCGTCAGCCCCTCGTCGCCACCGGCACTGTCGGCAAGGTCGACATCGAAGCTACCGTTGCAGGCGGCGGCGTTTCCGGTCAGGCCGGCGCTATCCGTCACGGTATCTCCCGCGCGCTGCTCCTCGTCGATGACAGCTACCGCGCACCTCTGAAGGCCGCTGGTCTCCTGACCCGTGACCCGAGAATGAAGGAACGTAAAAAATACGGTCTCAAAGCCGCACGTCGCGCACCTCAGTTCAGCAAGAGATAATCTGCTGCTCAGCATATCGAAATGTTTCAAAAGCCCCGGAAAACCAAGGTTTTCCGGGGCTTTCTTGTGCCCAAATGAATGAAAAACGGGGGCTGATATACCCGTCTACTGTTCGATAATGCCTATCGCTGTTTCATCACAGCAGCTCAGGTACATCCGGTATACCGCTGCGGCCATCAGCGTGCAGCAGACCGTCATAAACGCATAGCAGCCGAGGTACCAGTTGCCGTGGCGCTGGACAAGGTATTCGGATATGCCCGTCCCGGCAAGGCCGAGAAGCCACGCACCCCATATCACCCAGTGCTTTGCGCTGAGGCGGATGGCCTTTACGCTGCGGCGGCTATAGTATATGAGGAGCGCGGCGATACAGATCGCGCAGATCATCTGCACGATGCTGACAAAGCCATTGAACTTCATGAAGCTGGAGTCGTTGCGGGTGCTGTCCAACAGGAGCTCTACAGCGCTGTAGAGCAGCAGGAAGTACCTTGCGGTGTTCCCGTCGCTGCTGCCGTACTTCATCGGGCGTTTACGGCAGCGATAGAAAAATTCGAGCAGGACTGCCGCCGCGATGAGCATGAGAAGAAACTCCACAAAGAAGGTCGCGAAGCGGTATTCGACGGCACCCGTGGAGCTCGTGACGCCGGAGGCGATGGGCAGGTGCTGGAGCGCTGGCGTCGTCACGGAGATCTTGCTGCGGCAGGAGCTGTTAAAGAGCGCGCTCAGGCGGATGAATGCGACGGCGAGCGCCGCCCCCGGAGCAAAGGCATCCAGCAAACGGGCGGTGCTGTGCGCAAAGCCAAGCTTCTTTACGATAAGCGCGGCAAGCCACGTACCGAGCAGCGCGCCGGGCAGACAGTAGCTGCCGGTGGAGTAATCTGTCAGCGCGCCCCATATACCGTTATACTGCTCAAGATGGCAGTACCAGTGTATAACGCGGCAGATGGGCACAGAAAGGATAATTGCCAGCGGGAAGAAAAGCAGCATCGCGGCATCGCTGCCGCCGTTCGCGCGATGCAGGGACAGCGACAGCGTGAGGCATGCGAGCAGCCCGAAGACTATTATGACCGAGCTCCAGTACAGGACTGTGGAGCCGCTGTATATGGCTATGGGGTTCATTTACTCGCCTCCTCGTTCGGGATCGCGGTGGCAAAATATATGATGTCGCTGACGGTGCGCTCGGAGCCGAAGTCGACGGTATTTATAGGCTCGCCGTTCATGATGATCTCCGAGGTTTGGCCGCCGTCAAGGTTATAGGCCTTCTGCACACCCTTGGAATAGACGAAGCGCGCAAGCTCATTGACCGTCGCGCGGGGGCGCGCGTCGGACGTGTGGTTGATGGTCATGAGAAAATAATGCAGCTCGCCCGACATGCCGATGCAGGAACGGGAATATTCGGTGTCTATCTCGCCGATGGGGTAGCGCTCGCAGTATTGCAGCTCGCCGTTATCCACAAGCACGGGGCCGAAGGCGAGAGAAAAGACAACGTCGTTATCCTCAATGAATTTCTGCGTCTCGCCCTCGCCGGTGAGTTCGCCCGCGCGGGTGAAGAGCATGTCGCCGGTGGAGGTGAAGAAGCAGGAGTCGACCTTCGCGGGACTGTTGCGGTAGAGCGTGCGCTGGTACACGGTGATGCCGAGATCGCGGAAGGCATAGAAGTCGCCGTTTATCGCGACGACGGCGTTTGACTGCTTTGCCATATCCGAGGCGTAGAGCTGCACGCTGGAGCCGTAGCTGTCGTCGGCGAGCTTGCGCCGAAGCTGTGAGCCATGCGCGAGCTTGACCTCGGCACAGGTGCAGCAGCGCTGATTGATATATTCCTTCCATGTGATGACAAGTATGGTTTCGTCAAGGTAATATCGGATCGGCTCGCCCGGGACAAAGTCCGCGTTCTCATCGAAAACGACGGATTGCCCGTCGAGCAGATCGGCAGCGTTCTTGATGACCTCGCGGATCTCGGCGGGGTCATTCGTCTCGCCGAAGTTTGCCGGGTTCGGCACGGGGGAGACGGTGTCGCTCTCCTGGAGAGTGTAGATCTTTTTTATGTACGCAAGCTCGCCGAGGGCGTCGCTCGCGGCGTTATTGAGGTATACATCCAGCTTGTCAGATAAATTGATACTGCTGCTTCCGGAGGCGTTTGAGAGCGTACCGGAGGCGGGATGGATGTTGAAGAGCGCCCACAGCAATATAAGCGCCGAGAGCAGACCAAACAGCGGCGTGATAAACCGCGCGCGGCGCGGGGGCTCGTCCGGTATCTCCGGGTCGGGTGCGGCGCTTGCCGGAGTGTGTACCGGGTGTGCGGCCGCGGCAAAATCCCGACTGTTCCAGAAATGAGTTTTTTCGTCCGGCACATCCGTCGGAGCTTCCGGCTCGTGGACGGGCTGCGTCGGGGGTTCATCCATGACGAAAGGTGAGAGCTCGGTGTCTTCACCTGTGAAATGAGAAGACTCGGTGTCCTCATGAGGCTCGTCGCCGCTAAATTCCGCGAGTATCGAGTCAAGCTCGCTCAGATCAAAATCATCGTTCATGCACACGCCTCCTCTCAATAGCCCGCGCCGCCGTTGAGAGCCCTCAGGAGCGCATCGCTCACCGCGATCTGCCATCTGCCGTCTGTGTAATTGAGGGCGAGCGAAATTTCGACTGTGGTATAGTAGTCCTCAGCGCTTTCGAAGACTTGTTCAAGCGCTTGAAGATATGCGCGCTCGGTGATCTCCTTGCGGTAGCTGTTGTTTTTATCGTAGACCTCGCTTATCGGCAGGCTCTGCACGAGGTGCTTGAGCTGAGTCTGTGTCTCCTCGGCGACCGGATCATTAAGCGCGGGAAGCGAGAGGTAGGTGAAGCGGATATCCTGCACTGCGTCGAGCTTGTCGATCTCGGCGCTGCCTATAAGCTCATAGCTATAGCTGTCATGCAGCGCCTTATACGCTATTTTCCCGGCTTCGGTGGCCGGTTCGGTCTCAAGGCCGAGGCCGGTATGGTCGCGAAGCAGGCCGTAGGCCGCGGTATAGTCCCCGGCGATGAGCGAATCACAGAACTCCGCAACAGTCTGCTGAGGATCGCCCGCGGGCTTCGCGACGACCGTGCCGCAGAAGCTGCCCGCGGCGGCAAGGAGCATCCCGACCGCGCACAGCAGCAGCGCAATCAGTATCAGCTTGAGTCCCGCGCCGTAATTTTTCCTGAGCTTTACCGCACCCAATATGCCGAGGGCGGCAAAGGCCGCGATAAACAGAAACGCCGCCAGAGGGGGCTTGGTCTCGGAAGACCCGGGCGCGGGCTCGACTGCCGCTGTGGGTTCGGGCTCTGCCGCTGCGGTGACCTCGGGTGCGGCAGGCGTCGGCGTGGCGGGGGGATTCGCGACGGTGTAGTTAGTATACTCGCACATGGCGGTGCAGTACGCTGACAGCAGCTCCTCGGCGTTGTCAACGTTATCGGTGAACATCACGATGGCGATCGGCTGGGAGGCAAAAGCAATGCCGCAGTCATTCATGTACGTATGTTCATCCTCCGGAACATACCCGTACTTATGGGCAACCTCGAAGTTCGGCGTGTTGAGCTTGAAGAAACGATCCTGCTCGGCCTTCAGCATGGTATCGATGATGCCGGGGAAGCGATCCTGCTCGTTATACAGCAGTTTCAGACAGGTGATGAACTGGCGGGCGGTGTAAATATTGACGTGGTAATAGTCATCCGGGACGTCGTTCAAGTCAACGCCCATGAAAGGCGCGGTAAGCTCACGGAACTTCTCAAAGCCGCCGATGACGTCGCTTTCAAACAGGAACATCGCCCAGTCATTGTCGGAGTAAATAAGGGAGGCGTCGCGCGCGTATTCGTAGGTGACTTCGGTATAATGGCTGTCCCAATCGAACTGGCCGCTTTGGATAAGGTCGGTAAAATACATGTTGAGCGGGAGTTTGTACATGCTGGCGGCGATTTTGCATTCATCACCGTTTACGTAGTATTCCTCGCCGGTGACGAGATTGCAGTACCCGGCAGTGATCTGCTCGCGCGGCACGTTGTACTCCTCAAGCAGCTGACTGACGACTTGGGCCCATGTCTTATCGCTGTACTGCGCGTTATCGCCGTCGTCCGCGAGGGCTGAAAGGCCGAGCGACAGGCACAGGGTCAGCACCGCTGCCACTGCTATCGCTTTTCTGAGAATCTTCATTGCGCTCTCCAAAAATTAAATGGTAAAAATCTTTTCTATTATATGCAAAACGAGCTCTGCTTTCAAGTGCACAGCGCAAATTTTGGAAAAACACGGCACGCCCGCCGCCAGCTCTGCATAAGATACGCATTGAGAGGGAAAAATTGAACGGGGGGGCTGAGAGCATGAACATACCTAACATGATAAGCATAGTCAGAATACTGCTGACGCCGGTTTTCACGGTGCTGTATGTCAGAGGCGCGCTGTGGCAGGCGATGGGCGTGCTGCTGCTGTGCGCCGTGTCCGACGTGCTTGACGGCGCGATCGCCCGCCGCTTCAATATGGTGACCGACCTCGGCAAGGCGCTTGACCCGGCGGCGGATAAGCTCATCCAGATCGCGATGATGCTCTGCGCTGCGACACGCACTAAGGCCGCGTGGCTGCTGCTGGCGCTGCACCTCGTCCGCGAGCTGAGCCTTGCATCTCTCGGGACGCGCGTGCTGCAATGCACGGGCAAGGTGTACTCCGCGCGCTGGTATGGAAAGCTTTGCACGGCGGTGATATATATCGTCATGGCGGGAGTGCTGTTCTGGCCGGATATGCCGGCGGCGCTTATGAACGGCGGTATCGCCCTGTGCGCCGCGCTCGTATGCATGTGTCTGCTGCTGTATGGGGCAAAATATCTGCGTCTGCTCAAGCGGAGTGAACAAAATAATGACGAGGCAGAAAACAGCTCCTCCCGGACAATATGATCCGGGAGGAGCTGTTTCCCTTGGGCTTATTCTTCGTTATTGAGCTTTGAGAGCGCCTTTGCTATGAAGCGTTCGGAATTTATTATGCAGCGCTTGTGGACACCTTTCCCGATAAGCTCGCCGCCTGCGTATGAGCGGACGGAGAAGGTGAGGACGCGCCCGTCTATCTCCGTAAGCTCGCTCTCGGTGCGCACATGCATCCCGATGGGTGAGGCGGCGAGGTGTTCGGCGTTCAGCAGGATGCCGACCGTGCCGCAGCCCTCGTCAAGATAGGGCTGCACTGATGTATATGCGGCCTTTTCCATCGACGCAAGCATGGCGGGTGTCGCGAACACGGGGAGCGTGCCGCTGCCGACAGCCTCGGCAGTGTTCGCCGGGGTGACCTCGACTTCGTCAACGCCTGTTATTCCAATGTGCAGTTCCATAAC
>CAKTKV010000024.1 GCA_934572355.1 uncultured Oscillospiraceae bacterium | reverse complement strand
TATATGCGCACTGCTCGGCGGCTTCGCCGGCGGCGCGATAATGAGCGGCAGATACTCCGGCAGGATGGATCAGCTTGAAAGCCAGATAGCAGAGCTTAACAAGGAAGAAGAACAGCTGGTCATCAACACCGGCAGCGCACCCACGGTGAGCAGCACCGCAAGCGGCGCAATGTCCGCATCGAGCATATATGACCTTGCGTGCCAGCAGGTCGTCGGCATCTCGAGCGAGATCACCTACAGCAACTTCTTCGGCATGACAAGCTCCGCCGCAGTCAGCGGCTCCGGCTTCATCGTCTCCTCCGACGGCTATATCATCACGAACTACCACGTGATACAGAACGCCTACGAGGGCAATTTCGACATCAACGTCATGACCCATGACGGCACCAAATACATCGCGACCGTCGTCGGCACCGAACAGGACAACGACATCGCGGTTTTGAAGATAGATGCTGAAGGACTCAATCCCGTCACCTTCGGTGACAGCGACGAGCTTGCCGTGGGCGACACAGTGTACGCCGTAGGCAATCCCCTCGGCGAGCTTGAGTTCTCCATGAGCACCGGCCATGTCAGCGCTAAGGACAGAGCCATCACCACCGAGGAAAGCACTACCCCGATAAACGTGTTCCAGATCGACGCGGCTGTTAACTCCGGCAACTCCGGCGGCCCCGTGTATAACGATCAGGGTCAGGTAGTCGGCGTTGTCAACGCAAAGTACAGCGCTACCGGCGTCGAGGGCATAGGCTTTGCGATACCCGCGAACGACGCGGTCTCCATCGCAAACGACCTTATCACCAAGGGCTACGTCACCGGCAAGGCCTATATGGGCGTCGAGATAGACACCCGCTACAGCTCCATGTACAGCCAGTACTATGATATGCCTGTCGGCGCATATGTCGGCGGCGTAACGAGCGGCAGCTGTGCGGATAAGGCCGGCATCGAAAAGGGTGATATAATCACCAAGATCGACGGCGAAGAGATCACCAGCTATACCGATCTCAAGAACGCTGTCAGCAACCACTCCGCGGGCGACACCGTTGAGGTCGAGCTTTACAGAGCCGGCGAGAGCCGCACCGTGAGCCTCACCTTCGATGAGAAGGGACCTGACGACGGCGCGCAGACCAGCGGATCGAGCCAGCAGAGCACTCTGCCGGGACTCGGAAATTAATTTGCTACTACTCTACTCCTATAAATCCTCTCTTTTCTCCCAAAACGGAGAGCCCTGCACGAAAGTGCAGGGCTCTTTGTTTTGGAGAGAGCGCCAATGTCGGCAGGAGAATTACCCTTGCGTTTTGCTGCCGCGCGTGATATTCTGTCGATAGCATGACGGCAAAAAATCAGAAAAGATGGCGGGGAGAAAGGGTACAAATGAAGTCTTGTGAGTATGGTAAGCTTGCCGGAGGGAAACGAGGCGACCGGATAATTGCACTGCTTTTATGCATTGCGGTCCTCTTTGCAGCGGCGTCCGGCCTTGACTACAACTGCTGGTGGCCAGACGATTATGCCGCTTATATAAACGACGGCATAGCGATAGCGGGGGAGTACTATGAAGAACAGACCCGGCTCAATTATTTCATGCACCCGTCGGATATGCCGGATGAAGCCAAGGACGGAACGCTGGTATATGTATGGGGGTACCCGCTGGTGCTGTCATTGGTCTATTCCGCGGTGGGCTTTGACAGAACAGACTACCACAGCATCATATTCTATAAGCTTCCGTCTGTGATTTCGCTGGCTGCGGCGACGGGAATACTTTACCTGTTATTCAGGCGAAGAATGTCGAGAGCGAGTTCTGTGCTCCTCAGCGTTTATGTGTGCATTCATCCGAAAATACTTGAGGGCGCATATAATATGTATAGCGACGTGTTTTTTATGATGCTGTCGACAGCGGCAGTTTTTACGGCAGAGAGGTTTATATGCAGTCTCGATGAAGCAAAGCCGGGAGCGCGCAGTTATATATCCGGCGCAGCCCTCGGGCTGCTGATGCTCGCTTGTTATGAGACGCGGCTGAACGGAATAACCGTATGCGCGCTTGTACTTTTGATGCACGCGGCGCATATTTTGCAGCAGCGGAAGGCTGCGGTGAATAGAGAAGGACAGAAACCGAGGGTAAAGATATCGACAATAGCGGTTCTTCCGTATGCCGTGTTTGTTGTGACGGCTGTTTTATGCAGATTATTTGTCCTGCCGAAAGCGACTGCGAACACAAGCGATCTGATCGGCGTGACGCTGAGCCAGATGCTGGGGAATGTGAAAATCTATGGCAGACTGATGTATGAGTACTTCGCAGAAATACACACCGGTACGCTCCCGCATGCAGTCAGGCTGGCAATAAGCGCTGCTGCGGCGCTGCTAATATGCGTCGGCATAATAAAGGGATGGAAGAAGGACGAGTTCTTCTGCACTTATATGATATTTACAGCGCTGACATTTCTGACGCTGATATGTCTGCCGTATACACAGGGGCACAGGTATCTTTTTAATATCCTGCCATTTATTCTTATGGCACTGGGGTATGGGCTAGATTCGGCTTACGCATGGCTGAGGGAACGCTTCAAGGGAGGAGCGGCACTTGACAAGGCAGCGAGTGCGGCGGCCATCCTGCTGACGGCGGTGATACTTGTCTCATCTGCCTCAGGAAACCTTTTCCGTGTGCTGCGCGGGGAGGATGTAAGGGCCGAAGGCGTAGGACAGGCGTATTCGCGTGGGTCGCTCGAAATGTACGATTACGTGAAGAATGAGATTCCGGAAGATGCCATCATAGCGTTTTTGAAACCGCGTGTGATGTATCTCAACACGGGAAGAGTAAGCTTCTGCCCAACAGTCAACAACGATATACATACATTGACTGACGCGGATTATTATATCGTCTGCGGTGGGCTATACACATATGACCGAGATGAGCAGCAGCTGATAAAAGACAACAACGCAATTCTTGAGGAGCAATACTCGTGCGGAGATTACTATGTTGTATACAAGGTGATTAGCTGAACTTATCAAAATAATTTATAATTTGAAAATTTGTATTGACACTGCGGTAGAATGTTGTTAGAATAAGTCGTCTCAATTGGATATGCCGAGTTTATCCGAAGCAAGATAGCGACCGCTGCGGGGGCTATACAAGCCCAAAGCAGCTAAGGCCACACGGACAGCCGGGTCGAATGCCGATAAACCGCGAGCGCGGTGGCAACTTTAGTTGCCTTATTGATTGAGTGGGGAGCGCAGGCTTCCAAGAGCTCAAGTTTTATAAGTTGGTTACTATAAACCGGTGCTAAAAAGCATAAACTTGTGAAATGGTCAATAAGAGTAGTAAAAGTAATCTTTGCTATATAGACTCTCAAATCCATTTGGGCTGAGTCCCCGCGCGCGGGGGCAGTGCATATCCGCATATCATTACAGCTCTTTTCAGGCAAGTCGTGCTTTTTGCATGACTTGCCTTTATTTTTTTACGACAGGGAGAACGGGGCTATGAAAAAAATCATTGAGCTGAACAACATCACCAAATCCTTCGACGGGGAGACCGTGCTGGACGATATCAGTCTTGATATCTATGACAACGAGTTTCTCACGCTTTTAGGCCCCTCGGGCTGCGGCAAGACTACAACGCTGCGACTCATCGGCGGCTTTGAGACCCCGGACAAGGGCGACATTATCTTCATGGGCGAGAACATCAACGACGTGCCGCCCTACAAGCGCAATGTCAACACCGTCTTCCAGCGCTACGCCCTGTTCCCGCACCTGAACGTTTTCGAGAACGTCGCTTTCCCGCTGCGTGAAAAGAAGGTCGACCGCGATGAGATAGAGGAAAAGGTTGAAGAGATGCTCGCCCTCGTTGCGCTCAAGGGCTTTGAGCACCGCAGCGTCACGAGTCTCTCCGGCGGCCAGCAGCAGCGCGTCGCCATCGCGCGCGCTCTCGTCAGCCGCCCGAAGGTGCTGCTGCTCGATGAGCCGCTTGCCGCGCTTGACCTCAAGCTGCGCAAGGACATGCAGCAGGAGCTCAAGAAGATCCAGAAAGCGACGGGGATAACCTTCGTCTTTGTCACGCACGATCAGGAGGAGGCGCTGTCCATGTCGGACACGGTCGTCGTCATGTCCGAGGGGCGCATCCAGCAGATCGGCACGCCCATTGATATTTACAACGAGCCGACCAACGCCTTCGTCGCCGATTTCATCGGCGAGAGCAACATCGTTGACGGCATCATGCTTGAGGATAGAAAGGTCACCTTCTCCGGCCACACCTTTGACTGCGTTGACGCGGGCTTCGGCAAGCGTGAACCGGTCGATGTCGTTGTGCGTCCGGAGGACGTGGACGTCGTTTCCGAGGAAAAGGGCATGCTGCGCGGTGTTGTGACTTCGGTCACTTTCCTCGGCGTGCACTATGAGATCATCGTCGATATCGGCGGCTTCAAGTGGATGATCCAGACCACGGACTTTGTTGACGTCGACGAGCATATAGGACTGTATATCGAGCCGGACGCGATACACATCATGCACAAGTCCGAGTACTCCGGTATGTACGGCGACTACTCGTCCTTCTCCAACGAGCTTGACGAGCTGAGCAACGCAGAAAGCGAGAGCGAAGAATGAACGAAAAGACCCGCGGCCTTATCCAGCGCCTGACGCTGACGCCCTATTCGGTGTGGGCGGCGCTGTTCATCGTTGTGCCGCTGATATTCGTGGCCTACTATGCCTTTACCGATGCAAGCTTTCAGTTCACGACTGAGAACATCACGCGCTTCTTCACCGCGACCTCCGTCGTTGACGACGGCGAAGCCGTCAGGGAGGTACACACCTACCTGCTGATCTTCATGCGCTCGCTGAAGCTTGCCGTTATCTCGACGCTTATATGCCTGCTGATGGGCTACCCGATCGCATACATAATGGCGCGCGCCAAGGCACGGACGCAGAAGATAATGGTCACACTCATCATGATCCCAATGTGGATGAACTTCCTTATCCGTACCTACGCGTGGATGACCATCCTTCAGGACACCGGCATCTTCAACGGTCTGCTCTCCACCCTCGGCTTGGGGACGGTGCACATCATCGGCACCGAAGCCGCCGTTGTCATCGGCATGGTGTATGACTATTTCCCGTATATGATAATCCCGATATATTCGGTCATGGCGAAGATGGATGTGAAGCTCATAGAAGCCGCGCGCGACCTCGGCTGCAACGGCGCGGGCGTGCTGCGCCGCGTCATCTGGCCGCTGAGCCTGCCCGGCGTCATCTCCGGCATCACGATGGTGCTGATCCCGTCTATCAGCACATTCTACATTTCCCAGAAGCTCGGCAACGGCAAGTTCTATCTGATAGGCGACGCTATCGAGGGGCAGTACGTTGCGAACAACCTGCACTTTGCCGCGGCGATCGCGTTCATCCTGATGATAATTCTGCTGGTGTGCATGGCGCTCATGCAGCGCCTTGCCAACCGTAAGCTCATAGTCGCGTAAGGAGGGGAGCAAAATGAAACCTGCCGCAAAGGTATATACCGCGATCATTATGATCTTCCTCTTCGCGCCTATCGCGATCCTGCTCGTGTTCTCCTTCAACGAGGCGAAGAGCCTTTCCGTGTTCTCCGGCTTCTCGCTCAACTGGTACCGTGAGCTCTTCCGCGATGCGGAGACCCTCGGTGCCGTGCGCAACACCCTTATCCTCGCGGCCTCCGCTGCCCTTATCTCCACCGTCATGGGCACCGCTGCCGCAGTCGGGATAAACAAGCTGCGCAATCGCGCGCTTCGCACTGCGATGGACACCGTGACGAACATCCCCATGGTGAACCCCGATATCATCACCGGTATCTCGCTCATGCTGATGTTCGTGTTCGTCGGCCGCCTTTTCGGCGCGGCGACGAGCCTGAATTTTGCCACCATGCTCATCGCTCACGTGACCTTCTGCCTGCCCTATGTCATTTTACAGGTGCTGCCGAAGCTCCAGCAGATGGACCGCTCGCTGCCCGAAGCAGCGATGGATCTCGGCTGTACGCCGCTGCGCGCGTTTATGAAGGTCGAGATACCCGAGATCATGCCCGGCGTCGTGACCGGCCTCATCATGGCCTTCACCCTCTCGCTGGACGACTTCGTCATAAGCTATTTCACCTCCGGCAACGGCTTCCAGACACTGCCGATCCGCATCTATAACATGACGAAAAAGACCGTCACGCCGAAGATGTACGCTCTTGCGACGATCATCTTCTTCGTTATCCTCGCGCTGCTCATTATGACGAACCTCATCGACAGCGACAAGCCCAAGACCGCAAAGCCCGCCAAAGCCAAGGCCGCAAAGAAAAGGCGTGAGCGCACCCGTACCGACCGCATCATCGCGGGCGTCATCGGCGGTGCGCTGCTCATCGGCATGATCGCGGTGATCGTTCTCTCCGGCGGCAACACCCTGACGCTGAACGTCTACAACTGGGGCGAGTACATCTCCGACGGCTCCGACGATACTCTTGACACCATAAAGGCCTTCGAGGAATATTATTACGAGACCTACGGCGTCAAGGTCAAGGTGAACTACACCACCTACGCCAGCAATGAGGACATGTTCGCAAAGCTCTCCTCGGGCGCTGTGAGCTTCGATGTCGTCATACCGTCGGATTACATGATAGCCCGCATGCGCGAAAACGACATGCTCCTGCCGCTGGACTTTGACAACATCCCGAACTACCAGTACATCAATGAGGGCTTCCATGGCCTGTACTATGACCCGGACGATATGTACAGTGTGCCCTACACCTACGGCGTCATCGGCGTTATATACGACGCAAACCGCGTCGACGAGGAGGACGCCCACGGCTGGGAGCTCATGTGGAACGACAAGTACAAGGGCGATATCCTCCAGTTCAACAACTCCCGCGACGCTTTTGCGACGGCGCAGTATATGCTCGGCCTTGACGTCAACAGCACCGACCACAGCCAGTGGGACACCGCGCTCGACGCGCTCAAGAAGCAGGCTCCCCTTGTGAAGAGCTATGTCATGGACGAGGTCTATAACATGATGGAGTCCGGCGAGGCCGCCATAGCCGCCTACTACGCGGGCGACTATTTCACGATGGTCGACGCTCAGGCGGATAATGTTGACCTGCAGTTCTACTATCCCGACGCGACGAACTACTTCATCGACGCGATGTGCATCCCGTCCTGCTGCCAGAACAAGGAGCTTGCCGAGATATTCATAAACTATATGCTCTCCCCCGAGCCCGCGATAGCGAACGCCGAGTACATCTACTACGCCTCCCCGAACTCCCTTGTCTATGAGGACGAAGGCTACATCGAGGAGATGGGCGAGGACACCATGGCCATCCTCTATCCCGATATAGACTTCAACGCCATGTACGGTGCCTACGCCTACCGCAGTCTCGACGCGGATATGCTCGACTACGTCAATACCCTCTGGGAGACGCTGAAGATCAACTGATATGTACGAAAAAATCCCGCCGACATCGGCGGGATTTTTCTCGTATAAATTTACTCCCCGTACTGTGAAAACGGCGTATACTCAAGCTGCTGATACGCCGACTCGACCGGCTCTATCTCGGTCAGCTCTCCATTCGCGTAGCTGTAACAGCTGTACTCTGTGTCGGAAGCGCTGTTCGCCCCGTCGATGACAAGGGTGTTGTCATCGCAGATATAGCAGCGGGCGCGCTCCATGGAATCGATCAGCAGTACCGGGTGGCCGTCCTGATAGGTGTAGAAATCAAAAACGGTGTTGGCGACAAATTCGTCCCCGCCGATCGCGCCGATGAACAGCTCCATCGTGCCGTCCCCGTCGAGGTCAAGGAAGGTGTAGCCGACGTTGTCAAGCGCGTTGCCCTCATAGCAGTACATATTGAGAAGGCTGATTTCGCTGCCGATAAGCTCCTCGCCGCCGTAGTTATTCGTGAGCGCCTGTGCGTACACATCAAGGATGTCCTTGTACATGACCAGCGGATCGGTCACAGGTGCGGGCGTGGGAGTGGGTTCGGGGGTCGGTTCAGTCGTCGGCTCCGGTGCGGGTTCAGGCGTGGGTGCGGCGGTCTGCACAGGCTCTGCCGTGGGGACGGGTGACGCAGAGCTTCCACAGGCGGTCAGCACAGCGAGTGAGAGCGCCGCGCACAGGATGATAGATACGGTCTTTTTCATTTTGTGATTCTCCTTCAATTTGCATAGTTGATCTGCTGCTCCTCTATAAGCGGGTAACTTATAAGGCAGCTGCCGTCGAGGTTTTCGCGGTGCATGTCAACGGCGCTTATGCAGCTGTTGTTATAGGTGGTGTAATAATAAATGCCCTTGTCAGCGTTGCAGCAGCTTGAATAAAGCGTGATCTCGTACTTGCCGCTTTCAAGTTCGCAGCAGCCGCGCTGCTGCTCAACTGAGCCGAGGATGTGAAAAAACTGGCTCACGCTCTCGTTTTCACTGTCACCGGAGACGGAATTGAGCTTGGTGAATGCGGCGCGAACAAAGCGGGACTGCGAGGACAGGTCGCCCGGCAGACCTATGCCGCCCATGCCGCGGCTGTAGGTATCGAGCGGCAGCGCGGAAAAACGGTTCACTGGCGGCTTAGGCGAGACATTCACATAGTTGTTGAGGCTGAAAAGCTGCATCGGGAACGGCGGGTTGTTTGTCAGCACGCCGACGGGGTTATCATATATATGCAGGCCGTCCTGCGTGGATTCGAGCGTAAGGCAGCCGTGCCGGTCGGCAATGAGCCAATGCAGCTGGGCAAGCGGCATCCCGGCAGAGAACGGGATATCGGTGATGTTCAGCCGTTCGAGCATCGTGCGTGCCTCATCGATACCGGCGCAGCTGCCGAGCAGCCACGGTATAAGCTCAAACTGCGTGATGTTATCCTTGCCGCTCTGCGGCGCGTGGTACTTCGCGCTGCCGACGAAGTTCAGTCCCGCGACGCAGAGCCCCTTTTCGTTTATAGCATCATAGTATAGAGGGTAGCTGTCCTGCACATGAGCCATGCCGATAATAGCGTAGCGAGTTTTGAACTCCGCTCCGCTGCGCAGGGAAAAGGGATAGCCGTGCGGCGTGACGGTGACGCTCTCACCGTAGGGAAACTCATAATCAAGGTTGCGTCCGAAATAAAAGTCCTTCGTCATATATGTTGCTGCGGTACACATTGCAATTCCCTCCAATCAGTGAAGCACATTCTAAACCCCGGAGCGATGCATATCAAGTGAAGAATTATTAAGAAAAGCTCAACAATTGTACACCTATGATGCACCGGAGTGTCGACAAGCCGGTAAAGCTGTGGTAAAATATAATAAATCGACACATAAGGAGAATATATATGGAACTGGTAGTCAAGCATTTTTCGGAGCTGAGCGCCGAGGAGCTGTTTGAGATATATAAACTGCGCGTCTCTGTTTTTATAGTGGAGCAGGAGTGCCCCTATCAGGAGGTCGACGACGCGGACAGATCGGCGTACCATGTCTGGCTGCGGGACGAGGACGGCATCGAAGCCTACGCCCGTGTGCTCCCGGCCGGGGTCGCTTTTCCGACGACGGCTATTGGCCGCGTCATCGCGGTGAAGCGCCGCTGTGGTTTGGGGACAAAGATCGTCGCCGCCGCGATAGAGACGGCGAGGGACAAGCTCGGTGCGGACATGATCACCATCGAGGCACAGTCCTACGCGCGCTCACTGTATGAGAAAGCGGGCTTCAAACAGACCTCTGAGGAGTTCTTGGAGGATGGGATACCGCATATCCAAATGCAGCTTGAGCTGTGAGGAGAACGTCAGAAACTTCATTGAGAAAATAATGCGGACAGCCAGCGGTAGAAGGCTTACCCAGCTGGTGCTCTGCCCGTAATATAATAGCAGCCCCACCGTACTGTACGGTGGGGCTGACTTTTGCTAATTGACAGTATTTAATTGAAGCTGTCGGCGTTCACGCGCAGCATACGCTCAACGCTCTGACGCAGGGCGGCGTGCTCGGGAGCGGCAAGCTCCGGGTCAGCGGCCAGCAGCAGCTGAGCCTCGCTCTGCGCGCGCTGCATCACGTCCATGTCCGCGCCGAGATCGGCGACGTGCATCTCCGGCAGACCGTGCTGACGCGAGCCAAAGAAATCGCCGGGGCCACGCAGACGCAGATCCTCCTCGGATATCTTGAAGCCGTCGTTGGTCTTGGTCATTATCGAAAGCCTTGCGCGCACGTCCTCGCTGTCGTTATCCGAGACGAGGATGCAGTAGCTCTTGTGCTTGCCGCGGCCTACGCGCCCGCGCAGCTGGTGCAGCTGGCTCAGACCGAAGCGCTCGGCGTTCTCGATTATCATCAGCGCTGCATTCGGCACATCGACGCCGACCTCAATGACCGTGGTCGCGACGAGGATGTTGACCTCTCCCGCGACAACGGCGGTCATGACGGCGTCCTTTTCCTTGGGCTTCATCTTACCGTGGATGCAGGCAACGGTGAGATCGGGGAAGAGCGCGGCAAGCTCGGCGGCATGCTCCTGCGCGGACTTGAGCTTTATCGGCAGCTCCTCATTCTCCTCGACCATTGGGCACACAACGAACACCTGCCGCCCCTCGCCGACGAGTTTACGGATAAAGCCGTTGAGACGCTGACGGTAGCTTTCGTCGACGGCGAAGGTGTCCACCTTCTGCCGTCCGGGAGGCAGCTCGTCAATGACGGATACGTCAAGATCGCCGTAGATTATGAGGGCGAGTGTGCGCGGGATCGGCGTTGCGGACATGACGAGCACATGCGGCTTCTGCCCCTTGCCGATGAGCGCCGAGCGCTGGCCGACGCCGAAGCGGTGCTGCTCGTCGGTGACGACGAGGGCGAGGTTTGAATATTCAACATCCTGACTGAACAGCGCATGTGTGCCGATGACGATGTCGTATTCTCCGGCCTTGAGCTTCGCCTTAGTCTCGCGCTTTTCCTTCGCGCTCATCGCCCCAGTGAGCCGACCGATACGCACCCCGAGCGGGGCGAGCATGGAAGTGAGCGTCGAATAGTGCTGCTCGGCGAGAATTTCCGTCGGCGCCATGAAAGCGCTCATATATCCGTTTTCGGCGCATTGCCACATCAGCGCCGCTGCGACCAGCGTCTTGCCGCTGCCGACGTCGCCCTGCACAAGGCGGTTCATCACAGCGCCGGAGCTTATATCGCCCAGCGCCTGATCTATTGCGCACTTCTGCGCGCCGGTGGGGGAGAAGGGGAGAGACGCCCAGAAGCGGCGCATATCATGGACGGACAGCTTGATGCCCTCCTCGCGCACACGCTCTCCGCGGATGCGGCCAAGCGCGCAGGCAAGGACGAAAAGCTCCTCAAATATCAGCCGCCGCCGCGCAAGCTCTAGCGCGTCAAAGTCCTTGGGGAAGTGGATGTTTTCATAGGCGTAGGCAGTCTGAGCAAGGCGGCAGCGCTCACGCACATCCTGCGGAAGCACGTCCGGAATGCGGTCAAGGCACGCGTCCAGCCCCT
Organism: uncultured Oscillospiraceae bacterium; assembly: GCA_934572355.1. Lineage (GTDB taxonomy): Bacteria > Bacillota > Clostridia > Oscillospirales > Oscillospiraceae > Limivicinus. The sequence goes on along the minus strand of CAKTKV010000024.1, from coordinate 1,503 downwards.
GGCGCACAGCCTGGAGCATGGTGCGCTGATTGAGCCCGCTGCACACGCGGTAGATCGGGATGATGCGCCCGGTGACGGTGCCGCTGCCGGTGGACTTTTCGTACACGGGGTTCACCATGGAGCGGCGCATGCCGGTAGCCTCTATCTTCCCGAAGAACATATAGCTCTCACCGCGGACGAGATTATCCTTCGCGTAGGGTTGATTGAAAAATGTTATGTCAACCGAACCGCTCTCGTCGACGGCGCGCAGTTTCACAAGCTCAAGCCCGCGGCGCACGCGGGTCAGGCGCGGAGTGTCGGCGACCAGCGCCTCGATGCAGACGCTCTCACCGCCGCTTGTCAGCGCGATAGGCATAACGGTGCTGCGGTCCTCGTATTTCCGCGGGAAATAAGAAACAAGGTCATAGAGAGAAAAGACGCCGAGCTTTGCAAGCGCCTGCGCCTTTTTCTCCCCTATGCCCTTGATGTATCTGACGTCGGTATTCAGGTCGGTCATTACTCGGTGTACCTTAGAGTGTAGCTGTCGTTCGCGAGAGTGAACTGCTCCATGAGACCCTTGGTGCAGGTGATCTGGTTATCCTTGTTGACGAGGATCATTTCAAACCCGCCGTAGGTGCGCCAGTAGTTGAGCGCCTTGCTCTCGCCCATGATGAAGAGCGCCGTGGACAGGCAGTCCGCCAGAGTACCGTCCTCGCATATAATGGTAACTGAGGTGAGGGTGTTGTTGATGGGGCGGCCGGTCTCGGGATTTATCAGGTGGTGATAGGTTTTGCCGTTCTGGGTGAAGTAGCGCTGGTAGGTGCCGCTTGTGACGACGGCGGTCTCGCCCACGCTGACGACGCCGAGGTAGCTTGAGGAGTTGTTGGGATCCTGCACGGCGATCGTCCAGTTGGTGCCGTCGGGCTTGAGGCCGAGGGTCTGGACATTGCCGCCGAGGGAGATAATGCCGCTCGTGACGCCGGCGTTGCGCATCGCGGCGATGGCATAGTCAGAGGCACAGCCCTTGGCCACCGCGCCGAAGGTGATCTCCGTCCCGGCAGGGAAGGAGACGGCGTAGGAGCCGGAGCTCGGGAAGCTCGTGAGTATCATCTTGTCAAAGGCGCGGCGCGCGAGATCCTGCGCAAGCTCGTCATCGGACGGGACGTAGTACCGCCCGCCGGTAAAGCCCCAGCGCTTTATAACGGGGTAGAGCGAGAGGTCGAGCGTGCCGCCGCTCTGGTTATACACGGTCTGTGCGGTACTGAGCATCTTGGCCACCTGACCGGAGACGGAGACATTTGCGCCCTCGGCGTGGTTTATGGCGTAGGTCGTGCTCGTCTCAACGTCGGGGTCGAGCATCGAGTCCATGGAGGTGATGACACTCTGTGCGGCGCTGAGCCCGGCTTCGCCCTTGTTGCCGTAGGCTGTCAGCGTCATGACGGTGTCCATCGCGAACACCTGCTTCTGGTACATTTTCGTCTCACCGCAGGCGGAGAGGGGCAGCAGCATGCACAGGCAGAGCAG
>CAKTKV010000023.1 GCA_934572355.1 uncultured Oscillospiraceae bacterium | reverse complement strand
GGGGACGATGCGAGCTATACCATATATACAGACGCCGAATATCTCCGTGCGGCGCTTGAGCAGGAGAACCTGATCGAAGGCACGGAGAGCCAGTACGGGCTTTATGTGACCTCTGTCGACGGCGAAGCCGCGGACGAGAGCAAGCAGGAATGGTGGGGCTACAGTGTGAACGGCGCGTTTGCCGAGCTCGGCGTTGACAGTCAGCCCGTTGCCGACGGCGACGTTTATGATTTCGTCCTGAATGTCGGCTGGTAAGCTCTCGATCCGTGAGGTTGCGGAGCTGTCGCTCTTCTGCGCGCTGATGGTCGCAGGCAAGGAGTGCCTGCGCGTGATCCCGAATGTACACCCCGTCACGCTCCTGCTGCTTCTGGCGACTATAATCTACGGTGCAAAGGCGCTTTATCCGGCCTTTGGCTTTGCGCTCTTGGAGATCGCACTGTACGGAGCCGGGATATGGAACCTGATGTATCTCTATGTCTGGCCGATCGCAGTGCTCATTGCGCTGCCGTTCCGCAATAGCCGCAGCCGCGCTCTCTGGGCGGCGATCGCCGGGGCGCACGGGCTGTTCTTCGGAGCGATGTGCGCCGTGCCGTATCTGTTTATCGGCGGCTGGCAGATGGCGCTGTCATGGTGGATATCCGGCATACCTTATGACGTGATACACTGCGTGTCAAATGCTGTCCTTACCTTTGTCCTGCTTCCGCCGCTGCGCAATCTGCTTGAGCGCAGGCATAATACGAAAAACGACTGAAACCGTGCACGGTTCCCAATAAGGGGTGCCGCGCACGGTTTGCTGCTATTCTTTTCGTTTAGCTCTCCCCCCAACTATTGAGATAGAACCGAAATAGACCGGCATGAGCAGCGCTGTCGCGCCGAGCCACGCCAAGGTGTGTGACAGGCAGATGCCCGTATAGCTCAGGCCATAGGGCGCGAGCAGCGCGGCGAGGCTGACCGAGCCGAGAATGCGCATCACAAGCTCGATAACACAGGCTTCAAACGGCGTGCGGCTGTTGCCCATGCTCTGGATGGCGGTGCGGAAGACCATCAGCAGCCCAAGGATGACATAGAACGGGCAAACAGCGAAGAGGTACCCGTCGGAATATCGGATGACCTCGGCAGTGGGAGAGTCCAGAAACAACGGCACAACGAGGTGCCGGCAGCCGAGCAGCAGCATACACATGAGCACGTTGCACAGCTCTATCTGCACAAGGCAGGCGCGCACGCCCTCGCTTATGCGGCGGTACTGTCCCGCGCCGTAGTTCTGCGCGACAAAGCTTGAGAGCGCGATGCCGAAGGCGTTGTTCATGAGCACAGAGAGCTGGTCGACCTTCGTCGCGGCAGTGTAGCCCGCAACGGCAACGGAGCCGAGGGAGTTGACGCCCGTCTGCATGGCGAGCTGTCCGATGCACATGACGGACATCTGAAAGCCCATCGGGAAGCCGACGGCGAGGTGCTTTGCCGCGGCGCGCCGCCAGTCGGTGAAGTCTACGCGGCGGGTGCGCAGAACTTCAAAATTCCGCATGCCGACGATCGTACTCAGCACAGCCGACAGCATCTGGCTCAGTACGGTCGCCCACGCCGCGCCCGCGACACCCATGCCGAGCGGCAGGATAAACACAAGGTCGAGCACAACATTGAGTAGTGCCGAGAATATCAGGAAGAACAGCGGAGTGCGGCTGTCGCCGAGGCTGCGGAGCATGTTGGAGATCATGTTATAAAACACCGTCGCCCCGGTGCCGAGGAGGACAACGAACATATAGCTGTAGGCCTCGGCGTAAATATCCTCCGGTGTTCGCATCCACCCAAGTATCGGGTGGGCGAGCGCGCAGAAGAGGACGGTTATGATAACGGCAAAGCCCGCCGACAGCAGCCACGATATCGCCGCGCTCGAGCGCTGGCCGGGAACATCACGTGCTCCGAAGCGCTGGGCAAGGCAGATGCCGAAGCCGCCGGTGAAGCCCTGCACGAAGCAGAGGACAAAATAGATAACGATCGTCGTGGAGCCGACGGCGGCGAGAGCCTGCGCGCCGAGCGTGCGCCCGACGATAACGGTATCGGCCAGAGTATAGAAAAGCTGAAAGAGATTGCCGGCAATGACCGGGAGGGAGAATTGCAGCAGCACCCGGAACGGTCTGCCCTGTGTAAGATCCTTTGACATACGCCCACCTCTGAGCGAAAAATTTTGCGCATCAGATAATATCACCACGCTGTCCTATATTCAAGCGGTCAATTGATAACGAAGTGTAAATAAAACAGCGGGGCAAATCGTCATTCGGCGTTGAATAAACACGGGGGCTATGGTAAAATGTTAAAAAAGCGCAGGAGGTATTCTCATGGCGATAGTTGTTGTAGGCGCGGTGTTTGTCGACGTCAAGGGTTTTCCGGAGGATCAGTATATCCCGACCGGGCGCAATGCCGGTAAGGTCGAGATAGTTCACGGCGGAGTCGGCCGCAACGTCGCGGAGGACATCGCCAATATCGAGCTGCGCCCCACCTTCGTCAGTCTCGTCGACGATACCGCCGAGGGCGAGGAGGTCATAAACAAGCTGCGCAACCACAAGGTGAACACCGACTATATCCGCTCTATCAAGGACGGAATGGGCATGTGGCTTGCGGTGTTCGACAACATGGGCGATATTGCGGGCTCCATATCCAAGCGCCCCGATCTCAGTCCGATATGCGACATGCTCGATGAAAAAGGCGATGAAATTTTCCGCAATGCCGACAGCATCATCATGGAGATCGACATCGACAAGGAGATAGTAAAGCGCGTGTTCCGCTACGCCGAGAAGTACCACAAGCCGGTCTACGCAGTGGTCGCGAACATGAGCATCGCCACCCAGCGGCGCGATTTTCTCCAGTCTATCGACTGCTTCGTCTGCAACCAGCAGGAGGCGGGCATCCTTTTTGTCAGCGACTTTTCGGACATGAGCCCCGAGGAGCTGTGCGACGATCTCTCCCGCCGCGTCATCAGCGCGCAGATACCGTCGATGGTCGTCACGATGGGCAGTCGCGGCGCGGTGTACGCCGACATGCACGGCGACAAGGGCGTGTACCCGGCACAGAAAGTCACCGTGCGCGACACGACAGGCGCGGGAGACGCGTTTTGCGCTGGCGTCGCCATCGGTCTGACCTACAAGAAATCTATGCGCGAGGCCGTCGAGATTGGAACCCGGCTTGCCGCGTCCGTCATCACGGCATCCGAAAACGTCTGCCCGCGCTTCCGTCCGCGTGAGCTTGGGCTGGATATCGAGGTCGAAAGCTGAGGGATTTAGGCCGCTTGGCTCTCCCTATGGGAGAGCTGTCACCGCAGGTGACTGAGAGGGGAACGCACCCTTTTTTGAATGATAAATTCAATTTGTCAACCCTCTCCGTCCTCGCTGCGCTCGGCCACCTCTCCCAGTGGGAGAGGCAAGGAATGCTCACAGCATGCACCGATATACTTGACATTTCGCGCCGCTTGAGTATACTTTTATTAAAATGATTTTAAGAGAGGGGTCTTTTCAATGACTTCAAGAACAATGCGCATTCTCAGCATTATCACCGGCGCGCTGCTTATCGCCGCCGGTATCTACTGCCTGTGCAACCAGGACGTCGCGGCCATGTCCGCGGGCATCGTCCTCGGGCTTCTCATGCTCGTTGCCGGTATCGTTGAGATCGTTATCTTCGCCGGGACGAGCCGGTTCATCCTCGGCTCCGGCTGGCTGCTGCTCGACGGAGTGCTGACGGTCGTCATGTCGCTGTTCCTGCTGTTCAACCAGTGGTTCACGCTGATGTCCCTGCCCATCCTGTTCACAGTGTGGCTCCTGTTCTCCGGCGTTTCCAGATTCGTCAGTGCCTTTGACCTCAAGGCGCTCGGTATGCGCGGCTGGGGCTGGATCCTTGCCCTCGGCATCGTGCTGCTCGTGTTCGGCGTCATCTGCATGATGGATCCGTGGGTCAGCGTCGTTGCCGTTGGTGTGACGGTCGGCCTCGTGTTCATCCTCGAGGGCATCGGCACGATCGCCGTCGCCTGCATTTCCCGCCGCAAGCCGATACTGTGACATTCATTTCAAACCGAATATCAGGAAAAATTCAGCACCGTTCTTCGGTGCTGAATTTTTATTAAGATTGCAGAGAAGCTATTGCGAAGGATTTTATATGAGCCTATAATCTACATCCACTGGAGGGGACGGAAATGAAAGAGAAAAGGACTCTGCTCAATTACTGCGGGCTGCTCGGCGTTGTGAGCCTGCTGTCATACACGGCGGCGGTGGTATTCTCGCCGCTGGCCTATCCGGGCTATAACTGGATGGCGCAAGCGGTGAGCGACCTGAGTGCGGCGAACGCTCCGTCGCTTGCGCTTTGGAACCGGCTGAGCAGCCTCTACAACGCCTGTGAGCTGCTGTGTGTCATGATGGTGTGCGTTGGCATTCAGGGGCGAAAGACGAAGCTTCTGCGCACGGGGATATATCTTTTTGCGGCGATGGAGTGGGTATCCGCGGTGGGCTACCGCATGTTCCCGCTCAGCGACAGCGGCTACGCCGGGGCGTTTCAGGATGTGATGCACATGGCGGTGACGGCGCTGGTCGTGCTGCTGTCGATCGCGTCGCTGACGATCATCATTATTGCGGGCGCGAGGGACAAGCGCTGCCGCTCCTACGGGGTGTGCGCGGCTGTCGCCCTCGGCATGATGCTCGTCGGCGCGCTGGGCATGAAGATAGTCCCGGCGGAATACTTCGGCGTTGTGGAGCGCTTCAGTGTGTTTGCCGCGACGGGCTTCAACGCGGCGCTGGGGCTGCATCTGTTTTTAGGCGAGCCCGCAGGAGGTGCGGAATGAAGCCGCAGGCCGTCGACCCCGGCACGACTTCGCGCGCCGATGCCTTCGTGCTCTGGATGGACGCGCTGAACCCGATGGTGACCTTTTTCAAGACGCTGGACGTCACGCCGCTTGTGCGGCTGAGTCGGCGGAAAGGGCTCAAATTCAACATGCTGCTGTGCTGGTGCATCGGCAGCGCAGCAAGCCGGGTGAAGGAATTTTACATTCTGCCCGTCGGTAAAGAGCTGCTGCGCTATGACTCGCTCGCGGTTAACACCATTGTGAAAAACCGTCTCGGCGAGGTCAGCTCCTGCGACGTCCCGTACAGCGATGACCTCACGCGCTTCAATTCCGATTATCTGCGTCTCACAAGGCAGGTCGCCGAAAGCTGTGAAAACCACGACCTGACTGAGAGCATGGTGATCGGCACATCCGCCATCATCGACACGGAGCTTGACGGCGCGGTCGGGATGAACAGCGGGATATTCAATAATCCCTTCATTATCTGGGGCAAATATCACCGCGGGTTTCTGAAAACGACACTCACAATGTCGTTCCAGTTCCATCACACGCAGATGGACGGAGCGCACGCCGGACGCTTCCTCGCGCTGGTGCAGGAGAATATACGCACACTGAAGATATAAAACGATCCCTGCTGATCCAAAATCAGCAGGGATATGTTTTATATGTATGTGTTTACTTTGCTTTGCCGCGCTTCTTTATCAGCAGTGCAACGCCTGCTGCCGCGGCTATCGATATAAGTCCCATACCTGTCCAGAGGGCAATGTTGCTCTCATCGCCGGTTCTCGGGCCGCTGCCGGGCTTCGCCGTCGGCGTCGGAGTGTAGCTCGGCGTGGGGCTATCCGTTGGAATAGTCGTCGGTATCGGGCTTACCGTCGCGGTGGGTGTGGGTGACGGCGTTGCCGTAGGAGTAGGCGACGGTGACACCGTCGGTGCTGGCGTTGGTGTCACCACCGGCGTGTAGGTATTCGTGATGTTGTAGCCGTTGACCGTCGTGGTATAGTCCTGCACCGCGGCTTCACCTACCGTGTAGACTATTTCCTTACCGGCGCTGTACTTCGGCAAATCAGCAAAGCTCCAGCTCCAGTTGCCGTCTGCATCGGGGCTGACTGCCTGCGTCTTGAGCTGCTTCCCATCGGCATACAGTATAACCGTGATACTCATAGGACGGGCGGTCTCATTGCCTTCATCGCCTGTCCACGTCTTTGTTCCGCTGACTGTCAGCGTCTCAGGCGTGTAGGTGTTCATGATGTTGAAGCCGTTGACCGTCGTGGTATAGTCCTGCACTGCGGCTTCGCCTATCGTGTAGGCTATTTCCTTACCGGCGCTGTACTTCGGCAGATTTTCAAAGCTCCAACTCCAATTGCCATTGGCGTCGGCGCTGACTGTCTTCTCATCGGTCTTTATTCCGTCGGCGTACAGTATGACCGTGATGCTTGCGGGACGGGCGTCCTCGTGACCTTCGTCGCCTGCCCACGTCTTCGTTCCGCTGACTGTCACTAACTCCGGTTCGTAAGTGTTCGTGATGTTGTAGCCGTTGACCGTCGCGGTATAGTCCTGCACCGCGGCCTCGCCTACCGTGTAGACTATTGCTTTCCCGGCGCTGTACTTCGGCAGATTCTCGAAGCTCCAGCTCCAATTGCCATTGGCATCGGCGCTGACTTCCTGCGTCTTGTGCTGCTTCCCGTCGGCGTACAGTATGACCGTGATGCTCGCAGGACGGGCAGTCTCATGTCCCGCGTCCACCCACGTCTTCGTTCCGGTGACTGTCACCAGCTCGGGGGCGTAGGTGTTCGTGATGTCATAGCCGTTGATCTCTTTGGTATAGCCGGGCACTTCGAGTTCGTCTATCGTATAGGTTATTTCCCTCCCCGCGCTGTACTTCGGCAGATTCTCAAAGCTCCAGCTCCAATTGTTTTCGGCGCTGACTGTCTGCTCTGCAAGCTGCTTCCCGTCGTAGAACAGTATGACGGTGATTTTCTCGGGGCGGGCTGTCTCGTTCCCCGCGTCTGCCCACGTCTTTGTTCCGCTGACCGTCAGCGTCTCAGGCGTGTGGGTGTTCATGATGTTGAAGCCGGTAGCCGCAGTCCCGGTGATGGTCGAGGTATAGCCGGGCACCGCGACCTCTGCCACGGTATACACGAGTTTCTCCCCGCGTTCATAGGCGCGCAGCTCTCTGAATATTCCGCTCCACTTATTGCCCGCGTTGAGCGTGAGTGTGCTGCCCGTTTCCTGGCCGCCGCAGAGGAGCTTTACGGTTATCGACTCCGGGCGCAGCCCGTCCTGATCGTTCCCGTCACGCCACTGCTTGGTAACGTTCACATCGACAAGCCCGTTATCAAGACTGTTGTGCGAGCGCAGCAGCACATGATTTGCGTAATGGGTGACACCCTGTCCATCTACCCATGTTGGCTTATCGTTATACTCACCATCGCTCCCCTCACGGTACTTTGCATCGTCGTATGTGACGTCATAGTCGGCATAGCCGTCACCGTTGGTTTTCGGGTCGTAGGCCGTATCGCCTATCATGCTTTCGCGGAGCGTATATTTCGCCACTGTGCCGTCAGTGAAGAGCGGAAGGTTATACCATTTATAGCTCCAGTTGTTATCGGCGCTGAGCATCTGGCGGTATTCGCTGCCGGACATCCTGACGCCATCGCACCACAGCTCCACCTGCACCGGAACGCGCTGGTTCTCCTGGGTGGAATCTGCCCAGTCAGTCACGGCAGTGACGGTGGTGAGGAGCTTGGAATCGTTTCTTGCAGTCAGGCGTGCCGTGTTTAGTCCGCTGACATATTTATCTGTGACATCGTTTCTGTCTTTATCATGAGCCGACAGTGCAGTCAGGTTACCGTTGCCGTCGACTGAAAAGCTTATCTTCGCCGCGCCGTCATATCCGGGCGGTACCACCTCGATCAACGTGTAGCTGCCTTCCGTAAGTTCGATGTAGACATTGCCGTATCCATCGGTCTCAAGTGTCTTGTCCGTTACCACTGCGGTGTAACCGTCAAGTCCGGCATTCTCATTTGTGGAATACTGGCTCGTATTTGGCTTGCGGTAAAGCACAAGTTCTGTCCCTTCATCGGCAGCGGCAAGTATAAATCTAACTCCGCTCAACCCCTTATGGGTGAAGGAGTCCTCCTTGTAGAGCGTGAGCATTCCAGAACGCACATATGTATTGCGGAACGTGAGAGTTTTATATGCCGACTCCGGCACATCGGTCGCGTAGGACTCCATCCTCATCCTAACGCCTGTGCCGTTATATACCTGCCATGCACGGTCATCCTCTGTCGCCCCGGTGCCGCTTATGATATACCGATTGCTGCTGTGCCAGTCATTGGAAGGAGTATAATTGAGCTCGTTCAGTGTGTAAAAGTCAACAGCGTTGCCTGTCAGTATCCATTCGTATGTTTTCGTCGCTTCGTCATAGCTCGTGTAGCCTAACTTCCCCTCGCGCTTCTCCCCCGCTTTCGGTACAAGCGTCAGTTCATAATCCTCCGTTATGGCGTTCCCGGTCAGCGGGGTGTGCCTTACAGCGATCTCAAAATCATTCTGCGGATCGGTGATCTGTGCGATGCCTGCACTGTCGCCGAGGAAGCTCTTCCTGACGCGCAGGTGTCCCTCCTTTGCGACAAGGATGCCGTCGACATGCCAGCCGTCGCCCTTCTCATATTTCAGGACATACCAGCGCACCTTGAAATGATCGGTCGTCAGTCTGGTACTCGGGATAGCAACGCCCTCCACCTTGATTGTGGCTCCGCTGTTTCTTATCTGCCTGAATACCTCTTCATCACTGGGAACGCTTTCGAGTATCACACCGCTGTCAAGCGGAGTATTGGTCATTTCGCGCAGAGCCGTATCTGTTGCATAGGCGTTCTCCGCCGCAGTCGCCGGCGCGAGCAGCATGCAGTTGAGATCACCACCGACTGGGACATTGTCCGTTCCGAATATCCCAGTGTAGTATACAGAATTTGTAAAATTTGATTCCGGTATGGAAGAAAAACCGTTGGAAAGATTATCGGCGATCTCGCAGTAGAGGTTGACATAGAAGTTCACAGTCGAAATACGGCCATTCGCATCCTTCGCCTTCCATACCGCGTTGAGCGTCAGAGCGCCGTTCTCCTCATAGCGGAGAATATTCGCAGCTGTCAGTATCGTGTCCGCCGGAATGAGTTCATTGCTGCCTGCAACGCGCCATCCATCAAAAAAGTAAATGAATTTCTTCCCCTTATCACCGGATACCAACACCGTGAGCTGTTCCTCGTCCGGGCGACGAAGCATATATTCGTCACCTTCGCCAAGGCTTAACGTAACCTCCAGCTCAGCCTGTCCGTCGATGCAGCCGTCCTTCAGCACGGTCTGCTGTGAGACTGCTATCTGACCAAGCTGCTCCTTCGTCGCATCGAGCGTCGCGGCGTTATAGTGTATCGTATATGTGGTATTGCTCTCGTCAGCGAGCATGATCTTTATCGGGCAAGTGACCGCATTGAAGGTATACTTGACCTTTCCATCATCCTGCTGTGCAGTTTCATCCGGCTTAATGGTGTCACCTGTATCGGGGTTCGTTATTCTCCACTCGTGCTCGTCGTGCTGGCTGAGAGTGATCTCAAACGCATTTCCGTTGAACGCATAATATGTCCCCGTCTTTTCTTCCGTCCCGGTAGTGTCGGAGACGGAGACGGTGTAGAAGGTGTTATCCGCAAGCACGGCGGCATCATTGCGGGATGCCTTTTGGGCAAAGAACGATGCGCTCCCGGCAACATTGCCCGGCAGGTAATACAGATAATTGTCAATGTTCGTGCTGAGCGGTACACGCCACTCGCCGCTCTCGGTCTGATACGGTTTTGCATCCGCCCAAATGGTATCGTAATTCTTTTTATCTGTGTGCGGGAAGATGCGCAGGTCTGCACTCATATCCTCCGCACCGAAGCCGTAGGCACCGTAGACGCTCTCAAGCTCCGCGGCGGTGATATAGTACCGCTTGGTGCTCGCGTCAAGGTTCACGCTGCGTGGGCCGACATTCTTCCATACGCCGTTCACGGCAAGGAACAGCTCCACGCTTGCAGCGGCGTTTTCGCTCTCCTCGACTTTTTCCTTATTGGTATCGTCGCCAGCCTGCTTGTCCGGGTCTGCGTTATCGTCGCTATCGGTGTCTTTGTCGTTATCCTTATTCAGGTCGTCGTTGCCGTTGTTGTCGTCACCCTTGTTCGGGTCGGCGTTCCCGCCGTTGCTGTCGGCACCCTTGTCCGGATCGTCGTTGCCGCCGTTGCTGTCGGCGCCCTTGTCCGGGTCGGCGTTCCCGTTGTTGCCGTCGTCCTTATCCGGGTCGCCGCTGCCGTTGTCGCCGTCGTCCTTATCCGGGTCGCCGTTCCCGTTGTCGCCGTTCGTATTCTTGTCGGGACCGTTATCCCCGCCGGTCTGCTCTGTACCGCCGCCTGCGTTGCTGTCCTGCTCCTGCTTGTCCTCCTGCACCTGCTCGGTCTGCTGTCCCTCGTTCTCTTCCTGCCCCATAGCGTAGGCCGCAGGATCGGCTATTGTGAATATACAGATCAGCGCTAACAGGAGAGCTAATATACGTAACGCCTTATTCGTCTTATGGTTTCTACACAGCATAACAGCGCCCAATCTTCTATGTGTTAATTTCTTTATGTCATGTCAAAAAATGTTTTAGAAAAACCGGTACACATTCCAGTTTCCCATTGGAATGTCTTTAAACAGTTCCGATTCTTGAAAATCGGGCTTTATTATATCAGACGGCGGCACGAAAGTCAATATATATATATATATATATATATATTAGCATGATATTTTGTTGCGGGTTGTGAGTAAACATTTGCCATATCTGTATTTTTATGGTCAACTTGCTCCCCAAAGAGTGCGGCATATCCACGCTGCGGAAAGGAAGCCCGCCGCGTCCGCACACAGCGCGGCGGGGACAGCCCAGCGGCTGTCCTTTACCCCGGCGGCGGTGAAGTACACGGCAATGACATAAAAGGTCGTGTCGCTTGAGGAGCACATGACGGCGGCAGTGCGTCCGGCAAGAGAGTCCGCCCCGCAGCGGGAGATGACGTCCGCCGCCGCGGAGAGCGCAGCGCTCCCCGAGACGGGGCGCAGCAGCATGAGAAGCACCGTCTCCTCCGGGATGCCGAGCGCGGACAACAGCGGGCGCAGCAGCGCGCCGATGTGCTCGGGCAGCCCTGAGGCGCGCAGCAGGTATATCGCCGGGAAGAGCACGACGAGCGCCGGGAAAATATCCCGCATGATGCGCAGCCCCTTTGCTGCACCCGCCGTCAGCGCGGAGAAAACATCCACGCCGCGGCACAGCCCCGCGATGCAGGCAGCGCCGATAATGAGCGCGGGAACCAGCCCCGCGAGGGTGTTCAGTCCCACAGCCTTTTCATGACCGCCGCCGCTGCTATCCCGGCGGCGAGCGACACGGCGGAGCTCACCCACACGGCGGGCATGATATCAAAGGCCGCGGCAGCTCCGTAGGACGCGCGGACGGCGGCGACCGTCGTCGGCACGAGCTGGAAGGACGCGGTGTTTATCACGACGAGAAGGCACAGCTCATCCCGCGCGCGGGTATCGCCAAGGCGCACCATGCCCTTGGCGGCACGGATCCCGGCGGGCGTTGCGGCGTTGCCGAGGCCGAGGAGATTCGCGCTGACGTTCTCCGACAGGGCGGCGATGACAGCTTTGTCCTGCCCGCTTGCGGGGAACAGGCGGATGAGCACCGGGCGCAGCAGGCGCGAGAGCCATGCCGCCGCGCCGCTGCGCTCTAAAAGCTCGGCCACCGCGCTCCACAGGCACACCGCGCCTCCTATCGAAATGCAGAAGCTCACCGCCGCACCCGCGCCCTCAAGCACGGCGCTCCCGGCCTGCGCCGCCGCGCCGCTGTATGCGGCATAGAGCACGGATAGGACATACATTGTGAGAATGATAAGCCCGATAAGCATTGCGCACTCCCCTTTACGATAAGTTCATAGAATGTTGGCTATTTTCTGTGCGCCCTGTGATATATTTGATAGTAGATATCCGCACTATGGCGGAGCATATATACACAAGGAGTGATGCATTTTGAAGTCCACCGGTATGGTACGCAAGGTCGATGAGCTTGGGCGCATTGTCCTGCCTATTGAGATAAGACGCACGATGGATATACAAGAGAAAGACCCGCTTGAGATATATGTTGAAGGAGAAAATATTATTCTTCGCAAGTATCACGAGGCCTGTGTGTTCTGCGGAAGCGTAAGGCACATCGTCTCTTTCGGCGGCAGGTACGTGTGTCCTGAGTGCATAGAGAAGCTGAACAGAATGATAAAATAAATGGTGTCCCTGCGGGACGTATTAAAATGGCGCGCTGCACATGCAGCGCGCCATGATTATTCACCTGTGATATATCCTCCGCACCTCGTCGGTCTCGCTGCCATCCGGGCGGCGCAATATCAGCGTCGGCTCTATCCTGAGCCCCGGTCTGCCGCCGCGGCGTCCTTCAACGAGGACGAGGTTCGGCGCGCTGCCCTCCCGATGGCAAACAAGGCGCAGCCGCTTGGGCTCTATGCCGTGCGCCGTCATGCAGCAGAACAGCTCCGACAGCCGCTCCGGCTTGTGGACGAAATTCACGCTCCCGCCTGTACGGCAGAGAAAGGCCGAGGCCGCGCATATCTCCTCCATGCTGCACTGCGTCTCGCCGCGCGCGGCGGCGCGCGCAGCGTCCAGTGAGAGCTTCCCGCTCCCGACAGGGAAATACGGCGGGTTTGCGGCGACAAGGTCAAAGCTCCCGGCTCTGAAAAGCTCCCGGTGCCGCCGGATATCGCCGCAGACAATAGTGCCGCGCGCGTCGAGAGCGTTTGCGCGCAGGTTCTCCTCCGCAAGCGCCGCAGCCTCCGGGACTATCTCAAGCCCCGTCATATGCAGCTTATCCGTGCGCGCGAGCAGCAGCAGCGCGATCGCTCCGGAAGCGCAGCCGAGGTCTATTCCGCGCGCAGCTCCCGCGGTGTTCACGAAATCCGCAAGCAGCACGCAGTCCGTGCTGAGGCGGAAATGCTCGGCCTGAGCAAAAAGCGGGCCGTTTTCCCAGAGCCGTTCAAATCCCGGCAT
>CAKTKV010000022.1 GCA_934572355.1 uncultured Oscillospiraceae bacterium | reverse complement strand
GCGCGAGAGAAATTTGCCTCGTCTCTGAGGACGAGGAGAAGATACTTGACGGCTTCCGCCGTCCCATCGTCCTGCTGAGGAAGAAGCGGCAGGGGCTGGAGCATATCAGCGAAAACGGCTTTATCGGCGTTATGCTGCCGTATACTCCGCTGCACTATCTGCTCTTCGGCGACGATATAGATATGCTCATCATGACGAGTGCGAACCTTTCCGACACTCCCATGATGTACCGCAACGATGAAGCAGTCGAGAAGCTGCACGGCATTGCCGACGGCTTCCTGCTGCACAACAGGGATATCCAGACCCGCTGCGATGATTCGCTGTGCTGGGTGCTCGGCGGCGCGGAATATTTTGCCCGCCGGTCAAGGGGCTATGTGCCGTTCCCGATAACCATGGGGGAGGAACTTCCGCCGCTGCTTGCCTGCGGCGCGGAGCAGAAAGCAAGCTTCTGCCTGTCAAAGGGGAGCTACGTTTTCCCGAGCCAGCATATCGGTGATCTGAAGAATTTTGAGACGCTGGAAAATTATACCGGACAGATAAAACATTTTCAGCGCCTGTTTGATATAAGACCGCAGGCTGTGGTCTGCGATCTGCACCCGGACTATATGTCCACGGAATATGCTTCCGCGATAGCCGAGGAAGAAAGCCTGCCGCTTATCAAAGTGCAGCACCACCATGCGCATATGGCCGCCTGCATGGCCGATAATGGTCAAAATGGGTCAGTGATCGGCCTTGTGTGGGACGGCACCGGACTCGGTACGGACGGCACGATATGGGGCGCGGAGTGCCTCATCGGGGACTATTCCGGATTTGAGCGCTTTGGCAGCATCAGACCCATTCCACTCATCGGCGGGGACAGGGCGGTCAGGGAGACTGAACGCGTCGCCTTCGCGCTGCTCGACGCTTCCGGCTGCGATACCGGGAGCATCGAAAAAGCGGGAATTTATAAGACCGTGCTTGATTACGGGCTCAATTGCCCCGTGTCCTCAGGCATGGGACGGCTGTTTGACGGCGTCGCTGCGATCCTTGGGATAAAGATGCTGTGCAGCTATGAGGGGCAGGGAGCCGTCCTGCTCGAAGCCGCTGCAGCGGAGGACAAAGAAGTCTACCCATTTGCCCTTGAAGGGGAGCCGCTGCGCTATGACTGGCGTGGGACGATCCGCGCGATATGCGCCGATATAGAGGCGGGGGTCGACACTGGGCGCATAGCCGCCCGGTTTATGAACACGCTCATTGAAATGGCTGTGCGCCAGTGCTGCGCTGCACGGGAAGCGAGCGGAATAGACGTTGTTGCGCTCTCAGGCGGCAGCTTCCAGAATATGTATATAATGTCGCGCCTGCCGGGAAGACTGGAAAAAGAGGGCTTCCGTGTGCTGAGGCACAGGCGCGTTTCGACGAATGACGAGGGGCTTTCACTCGGCCAGCTGATGATAGCCGCCGCGAAGCTCGAAAAATAAGGAGAAAAAGATATGTGTTTGGCAGTACCGCTGAAGCTTGTTGAAATACACGGAAATTCCGCCATAGGCGAAGCTCTCGGCATGACGCGCGAAATTCGCGTCGACTTCATCCCGGAGCCGAAGGTGGGGGACTACGTTATGGTACATGCCGGGTTTGCGATAGACCGGCTCGATGAACAGCAGGCGCAGGAGGATATTGACGCTTGGAAAGAGGTGCAGGATGCCCTCGGCTGATATGCACACAGGTGAGATCATCTCCGCGATAGAGCGTCTGGACTTGGGCGAGATACGGCTCATGGAGGTATGCGGGACGCATACGATGTCCATCGCAAAGTCCGGCCTGCGCTCGATGCTCCCGAAAAATATAAAGCTCCTGTCAGGCCCCGGCTGCCCGGTCTGCGTAACGCCCCCGGAGGTCATCGACGCGGTGCTGGAGCTTGCCATGGAGAAGGACATTATCATCACCACCTACGGCGATATGCTGCGCGTTCCCGGCAGCACACCGGGCGACAGCCTGCAGCGCCGCCGCGCCATGGGCGCGAGGGTGCAGATGGTCTACTCCCCGGTGGACGCGGTGCAGCTTGCCAAGGAGAACCCGGATAAGCAGGTGGTGTTTCTCGGCGTCGGCTTTGAGACTACCGCGCCGGGGACTGCCGCCGCAGCGCTGACAGCGGCGGAGCAGAGGGTGGAGAATTTCTCCCTCTGGTCGATGCTCAAAACTGTGGAGCCCGCGCTGCGCGCGCTCATGGCCATGCCGGATTTCAATATCGACGGCTTTATCTGCCCGGGTCACGTGGCCACCATAATCGGTGTTAAGGGTTTCCGCTTTCTCCCGGAGGAATATTCGATGCCGGCGGTCATCGCGGGCTTTGAACCGGAGGACATTCTCCGCGCGGTGTACAGGCTCGCAAAGCAGATTGCCGAGCAGAGCCCGAAGATAGAGAACGAGTACCGCAGGGCGGTCACCGAAAACGGCAACCCCCTTGCGCAGAACATGATGAACACCTGCCTGCGCCGCCGTGCCGATAACTGGCGCGGCCTTGGGCTTATCCCGGACAGCGGACTTGAACCGGCTGCCGTGCTTGAAAGGCTCGACGCGGAGAAGCTCTTCGGCATAAGCTGTGCGGAAAAGCCGAAGCCGACTGCCTGCCGCTGCGGGGACGTTATCTGCGGGCGCATTGCCCCTGAGCAGTGCCCGATGTTCGGCGGACGCTGCACACCGGAGGACCCGGTGGGGCCGTGCATGGTATCCTCGGAGGGAGCCTGCGCCGCGGCGTATAAATACGCGGGGGTGTGAAACTTATATGGACGAAATAATTACACTCGATTACGGCAGCGGCGGCAAAAAGACCGCCCGCCTGATAGAAAAGCTTATAGTCCCGGCACTGTCAAACCCGGCGCTGGACGCCTTGGGCGACGGCGCGATAGTAGAGGGCGCAGAGAAACTTGCCTTCTCGACTGACAGCTTCGTCGTCGATCCTATATTTTTCCCCGGCGGAGATATCGGCAAGCTCTCCGTCTGCGGCACGGTGAACGACCTTGCAATGTGCGGCGCTGTGCCGAAGTATTTGAGCTGTTCTTTTATTATAGAAGAGGGGCTGCCGGTGGAGGACTTGGAAAAGATAGTCGAGTCCATCAGATGCACGGCTGAGAGAGCCGGTGTGCAGGTCGTGACGGGGGATACAAAGGTCGTCGAGCGCGGCAGGGGAGATAAGATATATATCAACACCGCCGGTATCGGCTTTGTGAAATACCCCGGTCTAAGCCCGAAAAACCTGAGAGACGGGGACGCTGTCATAGTCTCCGGCATGGTCGGCGACCACGGAACGGCCATCATGCTCGCGCGCAGCGGGATGATGCAGGGCGAGATAGCTTCTGACTGCGCACCGCTGAACAGCCTGTGTGAAGCGATACTCGGCACGGGAGCTGAGGTGCGCGTCCTGCGCGACCCGACGCGCGGCGGAGTTGCCACGACGCTCAATGAGTTCATTGAGGGGACGGCGCTCGGAATAGAGCTGTATGAGAATAAAATTCCGGTTCGGGATCAGGTTCGCTCGGCCTGCGATATGCTCGGCCTTGATCCGCTCTACTGCGCGAATGAGGGCAAGCTCCTTGCCGTCGTTGCAGCGGACGACGCGGAGCGGGTGCTTGGTGCGATGCGCGAAATGGAAGAGGGGCGCGACGCTGCAATCATCGGCAGGGTCAGTGCTAATTATCCCGGAAAGCTCGTCATGGACACGGCCTTCGGGGGAAAGCGCATCCTCCAGAAGCTTACGGGAGCACAGCTTCCGAGAATTTGCTGAAAATTAAAAAATTAAAATAAAAGGAAAATCAGAGAGGTGAAACGGATGCAGGAGTACAAAAAGACCGTGATCACAAAGAATCAGGTCGTACCCATAGCGGAAAAAATGCGCAAGGCCGGCAACGCCCTTGTGATGATCCACGGCTTCATCGACAACGATGGGCAGATGGACGTCTCATGGGACTACGCCGTAGACCCGGCGATCGAGTCCTATCACGTGATAGGCGAGACGGTGCTCCCGTCGATCGGCGAGATCTACGACACGGCGGCGACCTGGCCTGAGCGCGAGCTCAACGAGCTGTTCGCGATAGAGTTCGAGGGACTTGACGTATCGCAGCGGCTCTTCCTGCCGGAGGACATGCTCGAAACGCAGGGCAAGGGCCAGATAATGGTCATGCCGCTTTCGGAGCTTCGGCAGAAAAACATTGAGGAGGGAACGAAATGAGCTACATTGTCCCCATCGGCCCGTACCATCCCGCGCTTGAGGAGCCGATACACGCAAAGCTCTATACCGAGGGCGAGGTCATCAAGGACGCGGAGGTCTTTGTCGGCTATAACCATCGCGGCATAGAGAAGCTCGCCACTGAGCGCAACGCTATCCAGACTCTCGTTCTGGTCGAGCGCGTCTGCGGTATCTGCTCCCACTCCCATGCCTTTACCTACGCCATGTGCGTGGAGAACATCAACGGCATTGAGGTGCCGAAGCGCGGCCAGTATATCCGCGTCATAACCGCGGAGCTGGAGAGGCTGCACTCGCACTTCCTGTGGCTCGGCATCGCATGTCATATTATCGGGCATGACAGCATGTTCATGCACATCTGGGATGAGCGCGAGCTTGTTATGGATCTGCTGGAGAAAATGACCGGCAACCGCGTGAACTACGCCATGGTGACTGTCGGCGGCGCAAGGCGCGATATAGACGATGAGCTTCGCCGCGAGCTGCTTGAAGCCTGCGATAAGCTCAAGGCTCCGCTCGACCGCATCACCGAAATCGCCCTGACCGATAAGACCATCGCCATGCGCACCAAGGGCGTTGGTGTACTTCCGAAAGAGGACGCGCTGCGCATGGGCGCTGTCGGCCCCCACGCGAGAGCTTCCGGGGTGAAGGTCGATGTCCGCAAGGACGCGCCCTATTCCTCATATGAAGATTTTGATTTTGACGTGCCTGTCGTCGAGAGCGGCGACGTGTTCGCCCGCGTGGTCGTGCGCGCGCTCGAATGCTATGAGAGCATCAAGATAATCCGTCAGGCGCTTGAGAATCTGCCCGCAACGCCCATCAACCTCGGCAACAAGCTCATCAAGATACAGCCGGGTCAGGCGGTCTGCCGCCATGAGGCGCCGCGCGGCCAGCTCAGCCACATGGTCGTGGGCGACGGTTCGTTCAATAACCACCGCGTCAGCATCCATGTGCCGAGCTATAAGAACACGCCGACCATCCCGTTCATGCTCCGCGGCAACACCGTTGCGGACGCGGGACTCATCATCGCAAGCATAGACCCCTGCTTCAGCTGCCTCGACAGATAAGATGCACGAGCTTGCACTGACAGAGGGGATAATCAGCATAGTCGAGTCCGAAAAGAAAAAACACGGCTTCGAGAAAGTCAGCGAGATAAGCCTTAAGCTCGGCGAGTATTCCGGGGTGATACCGGAATGCATGGAGGAATTTTTCCAGATCGCCTCAAAGGGCACGGCGGCTGCCGGGGCAAAGCTGCGCTTCGAAAAGGTGCCGGCGCAGTTCAAGTGCCGCGGATGCGATTTTCACGGCGGCCTTGAAAAGGGGAGCTTTGCCTGCCCGGAGTGCGGTGGAGAAAACCTCAGAATGACCGCGGGACGCGAGTTCTATGTTGAAAACATCAAAGTCGAATAGACAACGGATAGATAATAAACTTCAAAGGAAGGAGAGATGATCTCTTGCAGAAAACACGGTTTACATCGGTGCTGTCCACCTTCATCGTCTGCTACGTGTTCTGGATTCTTCTCACATGGTCACTGTCTCCGGAGGAGCTTGCGGCGGGAGCCGTCGTCTGCTTTTTCGTAGCGCTGTTCTCAGCAAAATACTTTATACATGAAAACGCCGGGTGGCTCTTCAGACCGGACAAGTTCTTTGCCCTGCTGGCATACTTTGTGGTCTTCCTCGGCCTGCTCATTAAGTCAAACCTCAATGTTGCAAAGTGCTGCTACAAGGGCTGCAAGGACGTATATCCCGGCATCGTGAAGATACCGACGAAGCTCAAGGGCGACTACGCTCAGGCGATGCTCGCAAACAGCATCACCCTCACGCCGGGCACGATAACCCTCGACATCATCGAGGAAAACGGCGAGACGGCTTACTATGTCCACTGCCTCGACGTGTCCCAATACGAGGATAAGAACTTCTACTACACGGACGAGGACGGCAAGGAAAAGCCGCTGCCGCTCCACAGGAGCCGCGAGGACGCCGGAGAGGATATCAAAGGCACGATGGAAAAATGGATCAGGAGGATCTGGGAATGATTGACATTTTGATTTTTGCCGTCATTTATGCGCTGCTTGCCGCGGGGAACCTGATCAGACTTGTGAAGGGCCCGACGGGAGCGGACAGAATGGTCGCGGCGGACAGCATGGATATTCTTGTCGCATGCGCAATGGTGCTCTTCTCCATATACAGCGGAAGAGGCATATACCTTGACATAGCCATCATCACGGCGATGCTCGGCATACTCAACACCATGCTCGTCGGCCGTTATCTTGATACGGGAAGGTGGCACAAGAAATGATACTGCGTATTATCATAGACCTGCTTATAGCGGTGAGCCTGTACTTCGCCATAGCCGGGACGATCGGCATAAACAAAATGCCGGACACCTTCTCCCGCATGCAGGCGAGCACGCTCATCACCACCCTTGGCGTGCTCGGCGCGAACATCGGCGCTATACTCTATGCCATATTCATCATGCACAACGGCGCGGCTGCGGTGAAGATCGCAGTTATCGCGGCGCTCGTCATCGCGGTGAACCCCATCGGTGCGCACGCTATCGCCAAGGGCGCTTACCGCTCGGGCGTCAGACCGGAGCGCAAGATGGAAATGGACGATTTCAGGAGGGACTTCGATGAGTGAACTTGTTGTTATCTTAAATGCCCTCATACTGTTAGGCGTAGTTGTCTCTGCAATACTCGCGGTGCGCTGTGAAAAGCTGCTCTCCTCCGTTATCGCCCTCGGCGTCACCGGCATATTCGCCGCGGCGGAGTTCCTGCTGCTGCACGCGCCCGACGTCGCGATTTCCGAAGCGGCGGTCGGCGCGGCGCTGACTCCCCTTATCTTCATCGTGACGCTCAAGAAGCTCAAGGGAGGGGACGACAAATGAAGAAATTCCTCACTATCGTCTGCCTTGCGGCGTTCCTCATCGCGGGAATATTTGCCGCGGTTGAAATGGCGCAGCTGCCGCGTACATACGACGGAGCCAACGCCAAGGTCTCTCCTTATGAGCTGATTCAGAACCCTGAGGCCTATGACGACTCCGAGGCCGACGGCGCGGCTGCCGCTATAGTCCAGCAGAACCTTGCAAAGACCCACGCCGTGAACGATGTTACCTCCATAGTCTTCGACTTCAGAGGCTACGACACGATGGGCGAGTCTTTCATAATGATACTCACGGTTTCCTCCGTTATCATTCTGCTGAGAAAGACCAAGGCCGAAAAAGAAAAAATGAAGGAGGAGCGAGATGGAAAGATACACAGATAACGTCACCATCAAGCGCGTTATAACCCGCTGCGGCTGTGACAGGATCATTCCGCTTTGCCTCGTATATATCTTCTATATTATGCTCCATGGCCACCTGACCCCGGGCGGCGGCTTCCAGGGCGGCATACTCACCGTAGCCGTCGTGCTGCTTATCTACCTTGCCCACGGCTATGAGGAGGCCAAGCGTGCCCTGCACCCGAACCTTACCCATAAGCTCGAAGGCGTCGCGCTGATGCTGTATGTAGTTCTCGCATTCGTCGGCGTCGTCCTCGGCGCGAGCTTCTGCCAGAACGTGTTCTATTACCACGGCGATATAGGCGCGCTCTTCAGCAGCGGCACAGTGTTCTGGATGGGCGAGACTGTCGCGTTCGACGTGTTCACCGCGGCTGTGACGCTCTCCATCGGTATGCTCAGCGTTCTGTATCCGCAGGATATAGACAACCTGAAGTGAGGTGGCAAGTATGATTACGATGAACTATATTGTTTCGTTCTTCCTGATCTTTTTGGGACTATACTGCATCGTTGTTAAGCACAACGCGGTCAAGACCGTCATCGGCCTGTGCGTCATGGACTACGGCGTGAACATCTTCCTGATCTCCGTCGGCTATGTGCCGGGCGGCACCGCGCCAATTTTCACGCAGGGCGAGATAACCGCGGCGAGCTACTTCGTCGACCCGATACCGCAGGCGCTGACCCTCACGAGCATAGTTATCGGCGCATGCGTCACGGCGATGAGCCTTGCGATAGTCATGAGGCTCGACGAACAGTACAAGACCCTTGACACCAGAGAGATAAGGAGGCTGCACGGATGATCCTTGATTACCACCACCTCCCAATCTGCGCGATAATGCTGCTGTTCTTCGGCGCGTTCTTCATCACGACCTTAGGCACACGCGGCGGCGTGAGAAAGATCGTGTCAATGATCGTGTCCGCTTTGAGCCTTGCCTGCCTTATCGCACTTATAAAGCCGGTAATGATAGACGGGGAGATAATCTCCTACTGGCTCGGCGAGCGCAGCATCGCTGGCGGCTACGCGATAGGCATCGCGATAGAGGTCGACGCGCTTAGCTTGTTCTTCGGGCTGCTCGTCGGTATCGCGGCCTTTGCCGCATGTGTCTACAGTCTTGATTATGTGACGCATGACGCGCATCAGGTGCAGTATTACACGCTGCTGCTCATGACCTCCGGCGGCGTCCTCGGCATGGTGCTGACGGGCGATATCTTCAACATGTACATCATGGTGGAGATACTCACCATCGGCGCGGTTGGACTGACGGCTTACCGCAGCAAGAGCGAGGGCGCGCTTGAGGCGGCGTTCAAGTACCTTGTCGTCGGCTCCATCGGCTCGGCATTCATTCTCACGGCGATAGTGATGCTCTATGCCGAGGCGCACACGCTGAACCTCGCACAGCTGGCTGCCCTCCTGCCGGGCATGCTGGGCTCCGGCAGAATGAAGATAGCCTTCGCGCTGCTGCTCGCGGGCTTCTCGACAAAGGCATTCATCGTACCGTTCCATCCCCTCGCGGCGGACGCCCACGGCGC
Organism: uncultured Oscillospiraceae bacterium; assembly: GCA_934572355.1. Lineage (GTDB taxonomy): Bacteria > Bacillota > Clostridia > Oscillospirales > Oscillospiraceae > Limivicinus. The sequence goes on along the minus strand of CAKTKV010000022.1, from coordinate 4,348 downwards.
GGCTCCCGCGTCCGTGTCGCTGCTTATATCGGGCGTGCTTACAAAGTCCGGCCTTTATGCTATCATCCGCCTGTGCTACTTCCTGTTCCAGGTCATGGACAAGGGGACGATGCAGTTCCTGCTCGTCTTCCTCGGCTGCGTGAGCATGCTGGTGTGCGTGACCATGGCGCTTGCGCAGCATGACTTCAAGCGTCTGCTCGCGTTCCACAGCATTTCCCAGATAGGCTATGTGCTCACGGCGATAGGCCTTGCCACGGCGCTCGGCCTCTCCGCGGGTCTTTACCACGCAATGAACCACACCATCTTCAAGGGCCTGCTGTTCCTTGCTGCGGGTGCTGTTATGCACCAGACCGGCACGGGCGACCTTGACCGCCTCGGCGGGCTTGCAAAGAAGATGCCGCATACGACGGTGATGTTCCTCATTGGCGCGTTCTCCATAAGCGGCCTGCCGCCGTTCAACGGCTTTGCCTCAAAGTGGATGATCTATCAGGCAATTTACCAGAAGGCCGTCGAGAGCGGGAATTTCCTGTTCGTGTTCGCACTTATCGCGGCGCTCGTGACCTCGGTGCTGACGCTTGCGTCCTTCGTCAAGGTCAGCCAGAGCGTGTTCTTCGGCCAGCTCTCCGTCGAGTTTGAAAACACCGAGGAAGCGCCTATAGGCATGCGCATCGCGATGGGGCTGCTTGCGGCTCTCTGCGTTGTCACCGGTCTTTTCCCGAATCTTGTCACTGCCTTCCTTACCGAGCCCGCGGCGACTGCCGCGCTAAGTGCCGGTAAGTACATAAGCGCAATGGGCTTTGACACCATGCTTGCCGCACCCTCGGTGAGCTTTATGAGCATGGGCGTCTGGGCACCAGTCAACTGGCTGCTCCTGCTGTGCATCACGCTGCTTGCGATAACCATCGTCGCCGTCTCCTCTCGCTATGACGGAGCGAGGATGGCAGAGAATGTGACCGACACCAAGTACCAGCTCTTCTACGGCGGCGAAAAGGATGTGTATTCTCAGGTCGGCGGCGAGGATCTCTTCTGGGGTCTCAAGCACAACTGGCGTCACTACTTCAATTTCATGCACAAGCTGCACAGCGGCGTCGTCAACGATTACGCGCTGTGGGCGGTCGTAGATGTGACGGTCATCATGGCCTTCATGCTGATAGCGCTTTAAGGGGGTGGGAATATGATGAAAGATATTATCGTCACGGCTCTGTATAATCTGGGCTACGTCCTCATTTTCCCCGGCTTCCTGTTCTGCTTCTTCGCGGGGCTGCTGCTGTGCGGCATTGACCGCAAGCTCGTTGCCAAGATGCAGAAGCGCGTCGGCCCGCCGGTACTCCAGCCGTTTTATGATTTCTTCAAGCTCTGCGGCAAGGAGTGCATCATTCCCGCCGCGGCGTCGAGGACGATGTTCCTCATGGCTCCGCTGGTCGGGCTCGCGGCGCTCGTCGTGATACAGCTGTTTATTCCGGTGTTCACCTTCACCGCGTTTTCTCAGGTCGCGGATATCATCGTTATCCTCTACCTGCTGCTTATCCCGGCCATGTCCGCCATGCTCGGCGGCGCGGCCAGCGGCTCACCCTACGCGGGCGTCGGCCTCAGCCGCGAGATGGTCACTATCATCTCCTGTGAGCTGCCGCTGGTGATGGTACTGCTGTCGGTGGCAAAGACTGTGGGCGACGCGATGGGCACGGGACTGTGCTTCTCACTGACGGATATTGCCCTGTATCAGGCGGCAAACGGCAGTCTGATCCTCAAGGCGAGCATGATCCCCGCTGCCGCGGCGATGCTGCTCATAATCCCCGGCGAGACCGGCAACCACCCCTTTGACGCGGCCGAGGCCGAGACGGAGATATGCGAGGGCATGCTTGCCGAATACAGCGGCGCGCCGCTTGGCGTATATAAGCTCAACCACGCCATCAAGATGCTCACGCTTACAAGCCTGTTTATCGCGCTGTTTCTCGGCGGCATCGGCGGCGGGATAGAAAAGCTCGTCGCGCTCATCGGGCTCACCGGCGGCGCTGCCGCGGGCATGACGATGCTGCTGGGCATAGTCATACTCCTGCTGCTGTGCATCGCGCTGACGGCAGTGAGCATATCCTTTGTCCACGCAATCACCGCAAGGCTCAAGATAGAGCAGATATTCAAATACTACTGGACCGTTGTCTCCGGCCTTGCGCTCATAAGCCTTGTGCTGGCATGGTACGGTATGTAAGGAGGTGCGGGAATGTTTAAGAAACTTATCGAGGAGAGCACCGGCAAATCCCCGTGGCTTTTCCACATCAACGCCGGTTCCTGCAACGGCTGCGATATAGAGCTTGTCTCCGTGCTGACCCCGCGCTACGACGCGGAGCGCCTTGGCTTTAAACTGACCGGTACCCCGCGCCATGCAGACATCGTCGTGGTCACGGGGCCTGTCACAAAGCAGTCCCTGCCGCGTGTGCTGAGCGCGATCTCTCAGGTTCCCGAGCCGCGCTGCATAGTCACGATGGGCTCGTGCCCGCAGTCGGGCAACGTCTTCAAAGGCAGCTACTCCGTAGCGGGCCCGCTGAGCAAGTATGTTCATGTCGATGTCGACGTGGCAGGCTGCGCGCCCAAGCCCGAGGCCGTCATCGACGGGCTCGCGCTGGCGGCAAAAATACTTCAGGAGAAGAGGGGGAAGATGTAATGGATTTCCCGTTTGCGAGAGAAGCGATATCGAAGCTCTTCAGTAAATCCAGCTGCAATATGTACCCCGCCGTGCCGAGCGAAGCCGCGCAGAATTACCGTGGGCGCATCGCTTACCGTGCCGATAAGTGCATTGGCTGCGGCATGTGCGAGCGTGTCTGCGCCGGCGGCGCGATCACCAGGACGATAGAAAAGGGCGAGGACGGTCAGGGCGATAAGGTCACGCTGACCTTTGACCTCGGCTCCTGCACCTTCTGCGCCACCTGCGCCGATTTCTGCAGCCGCCATGCCATAACGCTCACCCGCGACTATCACATGATCGCGACCAAGGAAGAGGATCTGCTCGTTAGCGGAAGCTTTATAAAGGCTCCGCCGAAGAAGCCCGCCGCGCCCGCGTCGGAGAAGAGCGCGGAAGCCTCCAATGTCAAGCCGCGCGGTGACGGTAAGCCTGCCTGTGATGAGAGCAGGTGCGTTCATTGCACGCTCTGCGCGAAGAAGTGCCCCGCGGACGCGCTGACCGTTGACAGAGCCGCAAAGACCTGGACGCTCAATGAGGACAAGTGCATCGGCTGCGGCACCTGCGCCGAGGCCTGCCCGAAGAACGCAATAGTTATCTGAAGAATCACCTCGATCCCCCGGAACGGCAAAGCTGCTCCGGGGGATCGTTATGCAATTTGCGCGGTTCCGGGATATGATGGAGAAAAATAAAGAATAAATTTGTGGGAAAAATAAGTGAATCGGTAAACAACAAAATTGCGATTGCGGTCTTACCGAAAAGCATGTATAATAACATTCAGCGGATGTTCCGCTGAATGACTGTGAGTTTAAGGAGCATATAACATGGACAAGGCAAAGGAAAAGCAGCTCATGCTGACCGCCGCCAAAGCGCGCATGCTTTGCGTTGAAGCAGTATATACCGCGGCGTCCGGGCATCCGGGCGGCTCGCTCTCCTGCATCGATGCGCTGACGGAGCTGTATTTTGACGAAATGAATATAGACCCCGCTGATCCCGCGTGGGAGGACAGGGACAGGTTCGTGCTCTCCAAGGGGCACTGCTCCCCGGCGCTTTACTCCGTGCTCGCGCTTAGGGGCTATTTCCCCACGGAGGAAATAAAGCTCTTCCGCTCGATAAAGGCACACTATTCCGGGCACCCCGATATGCGGCATGTCCCCGGTGTGGACATGTCCACCGGCTCTCTCGGCCAGGGGCTGAGCGCTGCCGTCGGTATGGCTCTCGCCGCAAAGCTCTCCGGAAAAAGCTACCGTACCTACGCCATCTGCGGCGACGGTGAGATCGAGGAGGGGCAGATCTGGGAGGCTGCGATGTCCGCGGCGAAGTGGAAGCTCGATAACCTCTGCGCATTTGTGGACGTGAACGGGCTTCAGATAGACGGAGCGACGGCTGACGTTATGCCCGCCGAGCCGCTGGATAAGAAGTTTGAGGCTTTCAACTGGAACGTCATCTCCGTCGACGGGCATGACTTCTCCCAGCTTGCCGGCGCGCTCGAAAAGGCCAAAGAGACCAAGGGCAAGCCGACGATGATCCTCATGCACACCGTGAAAGGCAAGGGCGTGTCTTTCATGGAAAATCAGGCCGGGTGGCACGGCAAGGCTCCGAATGCCGAGCAGTACGCACAGGCAATGAGCGAGCTTGAAGCCCGCGTTAAAGAACTGGAGGTGCTCTGAAATG
>CAKTKV010000021.1 GCA_934572355.1 uncultured Oscillospiraceae bacterium | reverse complement strand
CATCATGCTTGAATTGCCTGTTTCTTGCTGCGGCTCCTTATGTCCTCCGCCATGGCTCCCCTTGTTTTTATCAAGGGGAGCTGGCGCGCAGCGCCTGAGGGGATAAATCCAGTGTCTGCCTCCGCGCCACATCCCAACATTTTGTTGTAAAAAGTCCGGGAATATGGTATTCTATATAATACTGTAATTCGGAAGGAAGGGTCGCGCCTTGTACCGCAGATATGTAAAAAGACTGCTCGATATAATTCTCTCCGCCGTCGGCACGGTGGTGCTCTCTCCGCTGTTTTTAATTATTGCCGCGGCGATAAAGATCGAGGACCCCGGTCCCGTGTTCTTCCGCCAGAAGCGCATCGGCATACATAAGACGACCTTCAATATCATGAAGTTCCGCTCCATGCGCGTCGATACCCCGCGCGATATGCCCACCCATCTTCTCAGCGATCCGCAGCGCTGGATCACGAAGATCGGCGGCTTCCTGCGCAAGACGAGCCTTGATGAGCTTCCCCAGATCCTCCAGATCCTCTCCGGGAAAATGAGCATCGTCGGCCCGCGCCCCGCATTGTGGAATCAGTATGACCTTATCGCCGAGCGTGATAAATACGGCGCGAACGACGTCACCCCCGGCCTCACCGGCTGGGCACAGGTCATGGGGCGCGATGAGCTTGAGATAGAGGACAAGGCGCGCTATGACGGGGAGTATGCCCGGAACCTCAGCTTTGCCTTTGACGTCAAAATTTTCTTCATGACCATCGGCAGCGTCCTTCGCCATAAGGGCGTCGTCGAGGGCGGCACCGGAGAGATGAAAAAGGAGCACAAGCAATGATCGCTGTCACCGGCATCACCGGCCATTCCGGCAAGTTCTTCCTCAAGCAGTTTGTTGATGATAATTACCCCGGCGCTCTGCGCTGCCTTGTGCGCGAAAGCTCCGATACCTCCGCGCTCGACGCTTCGGGGCTGAATATAGAGAAGCTCTGCGGCAGTTTCGATTCGGATGCAGACCTTGAGCGGCTGGTGCGCGGCGCGGATACCGTCGTGCATATCGCCGGCATCTGGAAGACCCCGCGTCTGCTCGCCGCCATTGAGCGTGTCGGCGGCGTGAAGCATGTCATCCTTGTGCATACCACCGGCGTGTATTCGAAATATAAAATGGCCTCCGCCGAGTATAAGGCCATCGAGGAGGATATGCGGCAGTACCTTGACCGCGGCATGAATATCACCATCCTCCGCCCCACGATGATCTTCGGCGACCTGCGCGACCATAACGTTTCCAAGTTCATCCGCATGGTCGATAAGTTCCCCATCATGCCGGAGATAGACCACGGTGCCGGCCCCATCCAGCCCGTGAACGCGCGCGACCTCGGTCAGGCCTATTATAAGGCCGCCATGTGTGAGCGCCTTCCGCAGCTTGAGTATATCTGCTCGGGCGAGCGCCCTCTCACGGTGCATGAGCTTTGCGCGCTGATAGGTCAGTACCTCGGCAAAAGGACGCGCTTTGTGAGCTTTCCCATGGGCTTCGGCGTTTTTCTTGCCAAGTCTCTCAAGGCCGTGACCTTCGGGAAGAAGGACTATGTCGAGAAAGTCCTGCGTCTCGGTGAGGATCGCAGCTTCAGCCATGAAGCCGCCGAGCGGGATTTCGGCTATGTACCCGCCAGCTTCAATGACGGACTCAAAAGGGAAGTCGAGGAATACATGAAGCATGGAAAGTAAAAAGATACTTATCCTTTCAAACCATTTTATCACTCTTTATAACTTCCGGCGGGAGCTTATCGCCCGCCTCATTTCGCGCGGCCATAAGGTCTATATCTCAATGCCCGAGAATGAGCGCAACGGGTATTTCGCGCAGCTCGGCTGTGAGATCATCATCACGCCCATGTCCCGCCGCGGCATGAACCCCGCGCAGGATATATCCCTGCTGCGCCAGTATAAGCGCATCATGCGTGAGGTGCAGCCGGATATCATTTTCAGCTATACCATTAAGCCGAATATTTACGGCACCATGGCCTCAAATGCCCTGCATTATAAGCAGGTCTGCAACGTCACCGGCACCGGCGCGACCTTCCTGCATGAGAACCTGCTCGCGAAGCTTGTGCGCGCGCTCTACCGAAGCTCGATGAAATATGCCTATAAGGTCTTTTTCCAGAACTCCGGTGACCGGGACTATTTCGTCCGTCACCGTATGGTGCGCGATAACTGGGACATGCTCCCCGGCTCCGGTGTGAACCTTGAGCAGCACGCTTTTTCTCCCATGCCAGAGGACGATACCGTCGGTTTTATCTATATCGGCCGCGTAATGGCCGTCAAGGGCATCGAGCAGTTTATGGACTGTGCCCGTGCCATACGCCGGGAGCATCCGGAGACGCACTTTTACATGGCCGGCTTCATCGAGGAGGAGCGCTATAAGGCTCTGGTCGATGAGTATGTCAAGGATGGCTCTATAGAATACCTCGGCTTTCGGGATGATATAGACGATTGGATTAGAAAATGCTGCTGCACTGTCCTGCCCTCGCTCGGCGGTGAGGGCGTGCCGAACGTCCTTCTCGAGTCCGCCGCCTCAGGCCGCGCCTGCATCGCAACGCGCATTCCCGGCTCCGTTGACACGATAGACGACGGCGTCACCGGCTACATCTATACCCCCGGCAGCACCGAGGAGCTTATCTCCTGTGTTGAAAGCTTCCTCGCGCTTTCTCCCGACGAGCGCGCCGCGATGGGGCGCGCGGGCAGAGTCAAGATGGAAAAGGAATTTGACCGTGAGATCGTTATCGAGAAATATATCCGGGAGGTCGAGCAATGAACAGATATCTCCGAGCCCTTGTCGTTGTGCCCACCGGCGCATTGAAGATGGGCTTTGCAAAGCTCTTTCATCCCAAGTCCTTTCACGGCCCCGCCCTCTGCATGGTCTCCCCGCACAGCGAGATCACGCTCGACGGCGGCAAGCTCTCCATCGGCTCAGGCTTCAAGATGCGCGACGGTGCAAAGCTCCGTGTGCGCAAGGGAGCCGAGTGTGTCCTCGGCAAAAACGTCTCCCTCAACTCAAATGATATGATCGTCTGCCATGAGAGGATAGTTCTCGGCGATAATATCCAGCTATCGCCGAACGTGCAGATATACGACCATGACCATGACTACCGCGCCGAGGGCGGGCTTGCCGCAATGAAGTATAAGACTGCGCCCGTCGAGATCGGCAATAACGTCTGGATCGGCGCAAACTGCGTCATCCTGCGCGGCACGAAGATCGGCGATAACTGCGTCGTCGCTGCCGGCAGCGTCATAAAGGGCGAGTTCCCGGCCAATACCCTTATCTATCAGAAGCGCGATACCGAGGTAAAGACACGGGAGGTGGGCGTCTGATGGTGCGCATCCTGCAAATGATCGGCAGCCTGAACGTCGGCGGCTCGCAGACGATGATCCTGAACCTTTACCGGAACATCGACCGCGAGAAGATACAGTTCGACTTCGTGCTCGACCATCCCGATGAGCGGTACTTTGCCGCCGCCGCCGAGGCTCTCGGTGCGCGGATATATAACCTGCCGGGCTTTACCGGCTTCAATGCCCATGAGGTCAAAAAGGCGTGGGATTCTTTTCTTACCGAGCACCCGGAGTATAAGGTGCTCCATTCCCATGTCCGCAGCTATGCCTCGCTCTATCTGCCCATTGCCAAAAAGCACGGACTCAAGACCATCATCCATAGCCACAATACCTCGAACGGTTCCGGCGTATCTTCCCTTGTGAAGCAGCTCATGCAGAAGCCATTGAGAGATCAGGCGGATGTGCTCATGGCCTGTTCGCGTGAAGCAGGGGAGTGGCTTTTCGGCAAGGAGGCCTGTGAGCGGGATAATTATATCTTCCTGCCGAACGCCGTTGATACCCGGCGCTTCCGCCTTCCGGAGAGCGTCCGCGAGAAGTACCGCGCGGAGCTTAAGATGACGGATAAGCTCGTCATCGGCCATGTCGGCCGCTTCCAGCCCGCGAAGAACCAGTCCTTCCTGCTCGATGCGTTCAAGCTTGTGCATGATAGAAAACCTGACAGCGCTCTTCTCCTCGTCGGGGACGGAGACCTTCGCGCCCGGTGCGAGGAAAAGGCCGCCGCGCTTGGCATTTCGGACAGCGTTATCTTTACCGGCAACCGCAGCGATGTGCCGGAGCTTTTGCAGACGATGGATGTTTTCGCTTTCCCCTCCGTGTGGGAGGGTTTGCCCGTCACGCTTATTGAGGCGCAGGCCGCGGGGCTTCCGTGCTATGTGTCCTCAAACGTCAGCGGTGATGCCGATGTGTCCCCGCTGTTTGAGCACCTGCCGATAGGCGATGCCGACCTCTGGGCGGATAAGCTGCTGAACGCCCCGCCGCGCCGCGATGTGACCGAGTATATAGTCCGCGCCGGCTTCGATGCGCGCACATCTGCCGAGAAAATGACGGAGCTTTATCTCCGCCTTGCCGGAGAAAAGTGAATATCCAGTACTGCTTTAATATAAAAGCGAAGTGATTACCAAAAATGAAAGTCAATAAAAACACACTGATGTTTTACATAAATGCCATCCACGGCGGCGGAGCAGAGCGGGTCATTCTACAATTGGCCTATCGTTTTGCTCAGGCGGGGTACCGCAGCATCCTTGTCACCTCCTTTGTCGATGAGCATGAGTACCCAGTCCCGGAGGGAGTGGAGCGCGTTTCGATAGAAAATGAGCAGATCATCCAGTCCCGGCTAAAGAGAAACTTGTCTCGGATAAAGGCTCTGCGTGCTCTTTGCAGAAAGGAGCGGCCGGCGGCCCTCATTTCCTTCATGGCCGAGCCGAATTTCAGGTCAATATTGGCCACATTTGGTCTTCCGACCAAGTGCATCGTCTCCGTCCGGAACGACCCGGAGAAGGAATACGCCAGGCGTCTCGGCCGCCTTGTCGGAAAGCTCCTGCTCCCGATGGCGGACGGCTGCGTCTTCCAGACCGAACAGGCCAGGGCGTGGTTCCCGAAGCGTCTGCAAAAGAAAGCCGCTATTATAATGAATCAGGTGGACGGCCGTTTTTTTGAAACGGAGCTGTCGCCGGAGCGCCGCGGCATCGTCACCGCTGGACGCTTAAATGTGCAGAAAAATCAGGCACTTCTTATAAAAGCCTATAGTAAAATAGCCCCAAAGGTTCAGGACGATCTGTTTATCTACGGCGTCGGAGAGCTGCGCGAGGAGCTTCTTGCGCTCGCTGCGTCGCTTGGAATATCGGAGCGTGTACACCTGCCCGGCGCGTCGGGGAACATGCCGGAGACGCTCAGCCGTGCAAGGCTTTTTGTTCTGCCCTCGGACTATGAGGGCATGCCGAATGCCCTGCTCGAAGCACTCGCGATGGGGCTTCCCTGCATCGCAACGGACTGCCCCTGCGGCGGCCCCGCCATGGTCATTGACCAAGGGCGCAACGGCTGGCTTATCCCCGTCGGGGACGAGACGGCGCTTGCCGCGCGTCTGCTTTGGGCGCTGCGCAGCCCGGAGCGCTGCGAAACTGTCGGAAATGCCGCGCGTCTGCGCGCGGAAGCCTTCCGGCCTGAGAATATCTTTTCCCTTTGGAAGAACTATATTGAAGGAATAATCACGAAAAGAGGCTGAAATATGAGCATTGCAGGATTAAAATACTATCTTTCAAGCCCGGCGAATATGTTTGATTTCTTTGCCAGCCGCAATATGCTCAACTGGATGTCGGACGAGGCTTTTCTTAAAAGAAAGTTCAAGCTCAGGATGGGCTATGCGCTTGATTTGGATAACCCCAAGACCTTTAACGAAAAGCTCCAGTGGCTGAAGCTCTATGACCGTAACCCCTTGTATACCAAGCTTGTTGACAAATACGAGGTCAGAAAATACATCGCCGAAAAGATAGGCGAAGAGTATCTTATCCCCCTTGTCGGCGGCCCGTGGAGCAGCACGGATGAGATAGATTTTGCCGCGCTGCCCGATCAGTTCGTCCTCAAATGTACCCATGACAGCGGCGGTGTTATTATATGCAAAGATAAATCAAAGCTCGATATCCCCGCTGCGAAAGAGAAGTTTGCAAAGCACCTCAAACGCAACTACTATTGGACAAACCGTGAATGGCCGTATAAGAACGTTCCGCCCCGGATCATCGCCGAAAAGTACATGGAGGATGAGACAGGGGGGTTGTGTGACTTCAAGTTCCTTTGCTTCAACGGCCGGCTCAGGACTGAATTTACTTGTACCGAAAGGTATACCAAAACAGGGCTTAAAGTCACTTTTTTCGATGAAAACTGGAACCGGCTGCCGTTTATGAGACACTATCTGTCCAGTGAAAAAGAGATCCACAAACCGGAAAGCTTTGAAGAAATGAAGCATATTTCGGAACTGCTTACCGAGAATATGGCTTTTGCAAGAATAGATTTTTATGAGGTGAACGGGAAACTATATCTCGGTGAGATCACCTTGTATCCGGGAAGCGGCCTTGAGGAATTTGATCCGCCGGAGTGGGATGAAAGGATAGGCTCGTGGCTGACGTTGCCGGCAAAAAAGTAAAAGGAAAATACTTATGGACAGTAGCATCAAGTTCAGCATTATGACGCCGGTGTATAAGGTGGAGCAGTATCTGCCGGAGTGCATCGAGTCTGTGCTGAACCAGACATACGGAAATTTTGAATTCATATTAGTGGACGACGGATCGCCTGACCGCTGCGGCGAGATATGCGAGGAGTACGCGAAGAAGGACAGCCGCATCCGCGTGTTCCACAAGCCCAACGGCGGCCTTATGCATACCCGCCGCTACGCGCTTGAGCGCGCGCAGGGGGACTATTATGTCTTCCTCGACTCGGACGATTATCTGAGCCTCGACACGCTGGAAACGCTGCACCGGTACATAAACGAAACCGGAGCTGACTGCGTTATTTACGGCTTTGAGTGGCTGCGTCCGGAGGGAATGGTACACGCCCAGTGCGCCCCATGCGACTGCGGCAGAGTCATAACCGACAAGCGTGAGCTTTATAACATCCTTATCAATAACGACGGCTATAATGCCATCTGGCGCAAGTGCGCAAAGGCGTCCTGCTTTGACGGGCGCGACCACAGCGCATGGTACCATATCAAGAACGGCGAGGATCTTGTCCAGTCCATAGAGATTATCGAGAACGCGCGCAGCGCTGTGTTCATTCCCGAGATGCTCTATCGCTACCGCTATAACCCTACAAGCATCACGCACTCCAATAAGTTTGATAATTACAGCGCCGACTTTGAAGTGAAAGAAATAGTACTCAGTTTCCTGAGACGCGCAGATGTGCTGACGTCTGAAGACTTTGACCGCCTCAGAAACAAGACTCTTGACGGTGTGGCCGTTGAGATAAAGCGCATCTGCCGCTATGCCTCAACAAGGGAGCATAAATATAATGCTATCAAGTCCATAAGGGAGAGCGCCTTTTACGGAGAATTTCTTGAAGCGGGCTACCGGCCTGCCGCCCCGCTTCCGGGGCAGGAGCTGCCGGACGCGATGAGAAGAAGGCTCAACCGGCTTACCGCAAGGCTTCTGAAAGCGCGCCGGTATGACGCGATAATAAATATCAACACCCTGCTCTACCGCACGGCGAAGGCCGCAGGAGCAAGGTGACAGCGAAGGTCATGGCATGAACAAGGCAACCGTAATAAAATCACTTATCTACAAATTCATAGAACGCTTTTCGGTCAAGGCCATCGGGCTTGTCATAAGCATAATCCTTGCCCGCCTGCTCGCACCGGAGGTGTTCGGGCAGCTTGCGCTGCTGACGGTGTTTACCGATCTTTCGCTGACGGTCGTCGACGGTGGACTCAATTCCGCCCTCGTGCAGAGCAAGGAGGTCGGGGAGCGGGATTATTCTACGGTGTTTATCATAACGCTGGGGCTCTCCGCGGTGATGATAGTGCTGCTGTACTTTGCAGCGCCATTTATTGCCGACTATTATAAAAGCCCGGCGCTCATAACGCCGCTGCGCTTTTACTCGCTCTCTATGCTTTTCAGCTCCTTTAACTCTATACAGGTCGCGCGCATGCAGCGCGAGATGCGCTTTCGCGAAATGATGTATTGCAGCCTTGCCGCGACGCTGATCGCCGGTACACTCGGCATAGTGCTGGCATACAAGGGGGCAGGGCTCTGGGCGCTGGTAGGCTACTTCTTTGCGCACATCGCGGTTAACTGCGTTGCCATGCTCTTCGCAAACCGATGGGTTCCGCACGGGAAATTTTCGCGGGACAGCACGAAGCGTCTCTACGGCTTCGGGATAAAGATGCTCGCCTCGTCAATGATAACGACGATATATAACGACATCCGCCCGCTTATAATCGGCAAAAAATTCTCGACTGCCGACCTTGGCTATTACGAGCGCGGGCAGCGCTTTTCGACGACCGTTTCGTTGAACCTCGATACGGCGGTGCAGTCTGTCATGTTCCCGGTCATGGCACAGGCGCAGGACGATAAAAAGCAGGTGCGCGCAATGCTCAGGCGTGCGCAGACCATGGGCGAGTTCATAATTTTCCCGGCAATGGTCGGTATGGCTGCCGTGGCCGAGCCGATGGTACGCCTGCTGCTGACAGAAAAATGGATGCCCTGCGTCATCTTCGTGCAGATACTGTGCATTGCCGAGATGCAGGTGCCGCTCACCTCGTCAAACCTCGTGGTCGTGAAGGCCTTGGGGCGCAGCGATATTCTGATGAAGCAGGAGATCCTGCGCAGAACATTGATGATAATCGTGCTGCTTATAACCGTGTTCGTCTTTGACTCGGTCGTGGCGATCGCCTGCGGCTTTCTGTTCAGCGCGTGGCTGGACGCGTTTGTCACCTCAGTGCCGGTGAAGAGGCTGCTGGGCTACGGCTTTACCGATCAGGCGAAGGATATGTGGCGCGGCACGCTGGCGGCGGCGATAATGGGCGCGGCGGTGGCGGCGCTAAACCTGCTGAACATACCGGATGCAGCGAAGCTTGTGATACAGATAATTACCGGTGCGGCGGTGTACGTATCGGCCTGCGCCGTGCTCAAGGTAGAAAGCTTTATGTATATTCTAAACATATTGAAAAGGCGTAAGGACGCGGGGAAAAAGGAGGGCAGCGCGGATGCTGAGTGAGGAGAAGAGGATCAAAACCAAAGCCCAGCTGAAGGAGTACCTCGATGTTGAGCTCGAACCCTATCAGCTGCACGGAAGACAGTACATCGCGTATATCTTCCAGATAAGCGAGCGGGCGATACTCCGCCGACACACCATCCTCCTGAGAAAGACCGAGTACCACCTGAACGCCGGGCATAAGCTCATAGGTGAGCTTTACTATGCCCGCCTTATGAAGTTCCAATTGAAATATTCGATACACATTCCCATCAACTGCTTCGGAAAAGGGCTGAGGGTCATGCATGTCGGCCCGTGTACGATGAATGGGGAGATCACCGTCGGCGAAAACTGCCAGGTGAATATGTATGCCTCCGTCGTGTGGAGCGAAGGAAAGAACGAAGGCGTCCCGACGCTTGGCGACAATGTCACCCTCGGCTTGGGCTCAATCGTTCAGGGGAACGTCACGTTGGCTGATAATATAACCGTCGGCAGCGGTGCGCTCGTCAACAAGAGCTTCCTTGAACCGGGCATAAACCTTGCCGGTGTGCCGGCAAGAAAGGTCGGCGAGAAGCACGCGGAGATATAATAACCGGAGGACGGATATGCTGTACAAGGTACTTAGAAAGCTGAAGCTCGGAAAGAGTGCATACTCGCTGCTATACCCATTCAGAGGCAAAGCGCCTGCCCTGCCCGGGACGGAGGAGGCGCGGGCGCTGCTCGAGGGCGTGAGCCCCGATATCGGCGGCTCGTGCCTGTGCGCGCGCCGTGTCGAGGGAAACGTCCGCAGGGGCGAGCTGGATATCATCATACCTGCGTACAATGCCGAAAAGTACCTGCGCGAGTGCATGGACTCCGTGCTTAACCAGCAGACGCAGTATAGCTTCCGCGTGCTCGCGATAGACGACGGCTCGACGGATGAAACGGGCGCGATACTCGACGAATACGCCGCGCGGGACAGCCGCGTCAATGTAATCCATCAGGAAAACCGAGGTCATTCCGGGGCGAGAAACGCGGGGCTTGAAATAGCCGACGCGGAGCTTATCATGTTTCTGGATTCGGACGATGTGCTGTTTCCTGACGCGGTGGAAAGGCTTGCCGGGGCAGTGCTGAACGGAGACGCGGTGTTCTCCGAGGGGGCGTATGAGGTGGTCGACACCCAGCTGAACCATATTTTTGACAGCTTCCACAAGGCCGGTGAGATCTCGGAATATACCGACTGTTACGCATACCCGTGGGGCAAGGCCTATAGGCTCAGGGAGCTTGACGGTTTCTGCTTTCCTGAGGGCTATCTGTATGAAGACAGCTTTATTTATCAGGTGCTGTTTTCGCGCTATGCGCAGCTCGGCAAAAAAGCGGCCGGGGTCGATAGCCCCGTTGTCAAATACCGCGTGAACCCCGGCGGAATAAGCAGAAAGGCAAGGGGGAGCGTGAAGAGTATCGACTCGCTGTGGATAACGCTGAGTCTGCATGAGGACAGGAAAAAGCTTGGCCTTGAGAACACGCAGGAATACTATGAGTACATTCTCGGCATGCTCGCGCTGACCTACCACCGCACGGAGCAGCGGGATGAGGAGACGAAGAAGGCCATATTTGCCATGTGGCTCGACTTTATCGGCAGGGAGTTTGAGGGCTTCAGTGCTGCTGACCCGTTCTTCCGCAGACTTGAGCGCGCGGTGCGGGACAGGGATTACCCGGCGTACGCGCTGTTCTGCAAGCTGGCCGATTGAAATAAAGATTTCCAAAAGGAAAAAAACATGAAGAAATTCGGAGTATGGATACTGAAGGCGATAGCCGGGGGCGTGATCGCGCTGCTGGCGCTCAACGCTTTCTGTATGCTTTACTATAACGTCCCGGTACACTACACAAATCCGGACGGCTCAACGGAATATAAGTGGGAGACCTCCACCTTTTACAGCAAGGGCACAGAGGGCTTCGCTTGGGGCGTGACCAATAACGACGGCTTCAATAACCTCCGGGACTATGCACCGGGGGAGAGGATAGACATCCTGCTGATGGGCTCGTCGCACATCGAGGGCTTCAACGTCGCGCAGGATGAAAACGCCGGGGCGGTACTGAACACGCTCTTTGACGGCGAGAAGTACACCTACAACATCGGCACTGCGGGGCACACGATGCTATACTGCATGAAGCATCTGGCCGCGGCTCTGGATACGTATGAGCCGGGCGGATATGTCGTCATCGAGACGAACACAGTGGACTTTGCACCGGAGGATATTGACGCGGTTCTGAGCGGGACTTTGGCGGATATCCCGTCGCAGTCCGGGGCGCTCGTAACGCTCATGCAGAAGCTGCCGTACCTGCGCCTGCTCTATACCGTGCAGTTCAAGGG
The DNA here is from genome assembly GCA_934572355.1 of uncultured Oscillospiraceae bacterium. Classification (GTDB taxonomy): domain Bacteria; phylum Bacillota; class Clostridia; order Oscillospirales; family Oscillospiraceae; genus Limivicinus. The sequence continues at coordinate 2,359 of CAKTKV010000021.1, read as the reverse complement.
AATGGCCGGGGCTGCGGACGCTGATGACACGGAAGCCGCGGAAGCACCGGCGGCAGCACAAGAGCCTGCCGCGGCGCTCTCTCCGCTGCTGGGGATGGTGGCAGATGTATGCAGTAAGCGGGGCGTGCAGCCGGTCATCGTCTTTGACCCGACAGTGTATGTCGACGGACAGGGAAATGCCTATACTGATACCGACCCCGAATGCCTTGCGGCATTTGAAAGCATATGCGCGGAGAAGGACATTGTCTTTGTCGACCTGACGGAGGCGTATACCGGCGAATATGCCGAGAGCTGCCAATTGCCCTACGGCTTTGTCAACACGACGCCGGGGGCGGGTCACATGAATAAGCTCGGGCACAGGCTGTTCGCGCAGGAAGTATGCGAGACAATAAAGGCTTTGGAGGAGGAACAACATGGCGTTTAACAGTCTGGGCTTCCTTGCATTTTTTGCCGCGGTCTGCGCAGTACTTGCGCTGACGAATATTCCCGCCGTGAAGCGCGCCCTCGGAGATAAGCTTTTGAGTGTGCGCCATGTGCTGCTCATTGCGGCGAACTATGTATTTTACGCGAGCTGGAACTGGAAGTGCTGCTTCCTGCTGCTCGCGCTCGCCGTGATCGCCTATGTGAGCGCCGCCAACTGCCGCCGCAGCCGCTTCGCGCTGCATGCGGGCGTTGTGCTGCCGCTCGTGATACTCGGTGTGTTCAAGTATTTCAATTTCTTCGTCGGCTCCTTCTGTGAGCTTTTTGGCCTTGCGGAGCCGGGAGCGCTGAAGCTGCTGCTGCCGGTCGGCATTTCGTTCTACACCTTCCAGACGCTCAGCTATATTATCGATGTCCACCGCGGGAAGATCGAGGCAGAGCGGAACCCGGTAAAGCTTGCGCTGTATATCTCGTTTTTCCCGCAGCTCGTCTCCGGACCGATCGTGAAAGCGGGGGAGTTTCTCCCGCAGCTCTGCGAGGACAGGAACGTCTCCCTCGCAAACCTTGAAACGGGCGTGCAGATATTCCTCTTTGGCCTTTTCAAAAAAGTCGTTATTGCTGATAACATCGCTGTTTTTGTAAACGCGGTGTATTCTAACCCCGCGCAGTTTGGCGGCGGGACCGTGCTGCTGGCTGTCGTGGGATATTCGATACAGCTCTATTGTGACTTCTCCGGTTATTCAGACATGGCAGTCGGCTGCGCGCGCGGCCTTGGCTATGAGCTGCCGCGGAATTTCAACATGCCGTATCTCTCCCGCAGCGTCAAGGAGTTCTGGAAGCGCTGGCACATCAGCCTTTCAACGTGGCTGATGGAGTATCTGTACATACCGCTCGGCGGCAACAGAAAAGGCAAAGTCAGGACTTATGTAAACCTAATGCTGACGATGGTCATAGGCGGCCTGTGGCATGGCGCGGCATGGACCTTCGTTGTGTGGGGCGCTCTGCACGGGCTTGCGCTCTGCGCGCACAGATTGTGGAGCGCGTGGCGCACGAAAAACGGGAAAGTGGGGGAGAACCGACTGTATACGGCGCTGTCCATACTGCTCACCTTCTGCTTTGTCAGCTTCAGCTGGGTGTTCTTCCGTGCCGACAGCTTCGGCACCGCGATGAAGATACTCACGGCAATATTCACATGGCAGCGCGGCATGACGCACATCAGCAGCTGGACTTTGTTCGGCGTTCTTGCCACCGCTGCGGCGATGGTCATAGCCTGCATCAAAAGCAAAAGGCTTGGAACAAAGCCGGAGGGGTATTATCCCCTTGTCAGCCTTAACAGCGTATGGGGGCTGGCGCTGTTCTTTGCCGCCCTCGGGCTCACGCTCGTGCTCGCCTATACTGGAGAGACCCCGTTTATTTACGCTCAGTTTTAATTAAAAATGTACACCTCTTGGCGTACTGTGTGAGCATTCCTTGCCTCTCCCTCTGGGAGAGGTGGCCGAGCGCAGCGAGGTCGGAGAGGGTAAACGAATCAAGATTATCATTCAAGTTAATGGAGCGTATCGCAGCCGATACGCTCCATTAACTGTTTTATGACCACCCATCCAATGCGGTGCCGTCTTTTTGCATGTGTGGCCGGAATAAAGCGGCAGTGCTTGTCATAAGCTTATACGGGTGATGAAAGTGAAGCACAATATAAAGCTCAAGCAGCTTATCGCGGCTATCGCGCTTCCGCTGGCAGTCGGCGGGCTTGCCGCGTTTCTTACAAAGGACGGCATGAAGCTGTTCGAGACTATGGCGAAGCCGCCGCTCGCGCCGCCGCAATGGCTCTTTCCCGTTGCATGGACGGCGCTGTATATTCTTATGGGCGTCGCGTCGTATCTTATCTGGACGGCGCATGTGTCCGAGGCGCGCAGAGAACGCGCGCTGACGGTGTACGCCC
>CAKTKV010000020.1 GCA_934572355.1 uncultured Oscillospiraceae bacterium | reverse complement strand
TTGGCCCGGTCGGGCGGGGCTTTGATCTGTTCGGCGATGAGAGCGTTCTGTGCATCTACACGCCAGGACATACCGACGGCATATTCACAACGCTCGTGACGCGCGAGCCGGCCAACCGCTTCAAGGCTGTCGGCACGGGCATATACTGGGGCGACTATGCCGTCCTCGCCTCGGACGTCGCTTTCTGCGAGGATAACCTGTGCGACTCGGTTATTCCCGGTTATGGCTTCGACCGCGGCTTGCAGGCAAAATCGTTGGAGTTTTTACAGACCCTGCGGTGCGACCCCAAGTGCAGAGCGATGCTGTTTTCACATGACCCCGCGTCCCCGGCAAGGGTCGAGCTGTGATATCTGGAGGTATTCAATATGCGGAAAAGGCTCGCCGTTCAAGGCGGCGCGAAGCTACTCAGCGGAGCACTGACCATGGGGCTGTTTCTCTTCCTGCCCACGGGGACATTTGACTATCCCGGCGCATGGCGGCTGCTCTGTGTGTTCTTTATCCCAGCATTTATACTCGGCCTTGTTCTGCTTATCGCAAAGCCCGAACTGCTCGCAAAGCGCCTGAGCACAAGGGAGACAGAGCCTGAGCAGCGGCGTGTCCTTGCGCTCTCATCGCTCATCTTTGCCGCAAGCTTCCTGCTGTGCGCGCTTGACTTCCGTTTTGGCTGGTCGGCTGTTCCCGCATGGCTGAGTACAGTCGGTTGCGTTGTGTTCCTTTTGGCGTATGCCGGCTTTGCAGAGCTTCTGCGCGAGAATGAATATCTCTCCCGCAGCGTTGAGCTTCAGGCCGGGCAGAAGGTCGTGAGCACGGGGATGTACGGCGTAGTCCGCCACCCCATGTATGCCGTGATCATCTGGCTCTTCCTCTCAATGCCGCTTATTCTCGGCTCATATATCGGCCTGATACCGTTGGCGTTCATTCCGTATGTCTTAGTGAAGCGGCTCCTCAATGAAGAAGAGCTGCTCCGCGGTGGGCTCGACGGCTACGATGAATATATGAGAAAAGTTCGTTACCGCCTTATTCCATTCGTGTGGTGACAAAAGCTCCGCAGTCGTTAACCGCGGAGCTTTTGCTGTCTGCATTATTTCAGTTTCACATTTATAAAGACCGGGTTGTGGTCGGAGCTTTCAAAGTCGAGCCCAAGCGTCTGCACGTTTGTAAGCTCAACATTCGGGGAGAGGATGAAACCGTCTATAACGTAGTGCTGCGTGTTCTCGTCGTCTTTATCGTAAGGCTGGTTGAGTAGACGGCAGCTCGGTGTGTCAAGGTCGTAGGCGAGAGTCCAGCCGTCGGGCAGCAGATTTTCATCCAGCACTCCCGGCGTCCACAGCTCCGGATCGATTATCGGGTAAACATCAAGACTGCCCGGAAAGACCTGATTGAAGTCCCCGCCCGCGATGACGTAGTTGCCCTTTTCGTACTCGCTCGTAATAAAGTCGCGCAGCTGATTTGTCTGGGCTATCTTGCCCTCGCCGTCGTCATAAGCCTCAAGGTGGAGATTCACGAGCACAAGCTGCTTGTCGCTGCCGTCTATCGGCAGATAGCTCACGAGTAGGCAGCGCTTGAGGTTCGCTGTGCTGACCGGCCACTTGAAGGGACTGGGCAGGGAAATACGCTCGGCGCTGTCAATCTTATAGTCCGTCGTCGTGAACAGGCCGCTGTGTACGCTGCCGATCGGCGGCAGGGGATATGGCACGAAGCCGCAGGAATAGTTGAGCGCGTGGACGCTTTGAGAGCGGGCGAGCACGGCGCTCTCGTCGATGTGATATGTGCGCGTCGAATCGACGTCGACCTCTTGAAGCATGATGAGGTCGGGCCACAGGTCGTCAAGCACGTCCTCAACGCCGCCGAGGTATTCAAGGACTTGCTCCTTATCGGCGGACTGCACGCCCGTGCCGCCGTCCATGAAGAAGTCGGAGTCCTCGCCGAGCCCTGCATAGCCGATGTTCCAGCTCATTATGCTCAGCTCACGGTCAGCCGGGATGAGCGCGCCCTCCTCGGAGGACACAATGTCGAGTTCCGTCACCGGATCGGGGCGGTACTCGGTTATCGTAAGCCACGCGAACAGCAGCACTACCGCCGCCAGCAGCACGGCCAGCACTGTCAGCAGAATTTTCCAGAACTTCTTCATATGGAGAACCTCCGTGTCAATTGATGGTACTTCATTCTAACATTTAATCACGGACGCTTCAAGAGATACGCAGCCGGTTTTGTCCGGTTATAGCCAAAGTTCCAAAAAATAAACGGCGTTTTATGGGACATTTACCGAGTTGCCACGGACAGCATAGTGGTGTAAAATCATTAAGAAAAACAAAAACGGAGGCAAAGCCATGTACGATAACATAAGAGTGCAGGACCCCGCGGTCTACGATGCGATGATGCGCGAGCTCCAGCGCCAGAGAGACCATATAGAGCTTATCGCGTCGGAGAACTTTGTTTCTCCTGCCGTGATGGAAGCCATGGGCAGCCATCTTACAAATAAATATGCCGAGGGCTATCCAGGCGCGCGCTACTACGGCGGCTGCCAGTATGTCGACGAGGTCGAGAACCTTGCGCGTGACAGAGCGGTGCAGCTCTTCGGCGCGGAGCATGCGAACGTCCAGCCGCACTCCGGTTCGCAGGCGAATGTTGCGGTATACCTCGCGCTCCTCAAGCCCGGTGATACCATTCTCGGCATGGATCTGAGCCACGGCGGTCACCTGACCCACGGCTCCAAGGCGTCCATTTCCGGTAAATACTTCAACGCCTGTTTCTACGGTGTCGATCCCGAGACGGAGACGATCGATTACGATAAAGTCTTGCAGCGCGCCGAGGAGTGCCGCCCGAAGCTCATTATAGCGGGTGCGAGCGCATACCCGAGGTTCATAGATTTTAAACGCATGCGCGAGATCGCGGACTCCGTCGGGGCGTATCTCATGGTTGACATGGCGCACATCGCCGGTCTTGTCGCGGCAGGGGAGCACCCAAGTCCTGTGCCATATGCCCACGTCGTCACGACGACTACGCACAAGACCCTGCGCGGCCCGCGCGGCGCGCTCATTCTCTGCAAGGAGGAGCTTAAAAAGAAGATAGACAGCGCCGTGTTCCCCGGCACTCAGGGCGGCCCGCTTATGCATATCATCGCTGCGAAGGCCGTCTGCTTCGGCGAAGCACTGAAGCCAGAGTTCAAGGCCTATCAGCACCAGACCGTTCTCAATGCCGCGGCGCTCGCAAAGGCGCTGTCGGAGCATGGGCTGCGTCTCGTCTCCGGCGGCACGGATAACCACCTTATGCTCGTCGATGTCATGAGCAAGGGCCGCACCGGTATGGAGGTGCAGGAGCTGCTTGATATGGCGAACATCACCGCCAATAAGAACACCATACCCTTTGACACCCAGTCCGTAAAGCTCACAAGCGGTATGCGCTTCGGCACGCCCGCAGTCACGACCCGCGGCATGAAAGAGCCAGAGATGTCACAGATCGCGCAGATGATTGCCCGACTCATCGACGAGGGCGAGAGCGCCGTCGCACAGGTGAAGGAGCAGACGATAGAGCTCTGCCGCGCATTTCCTCTGTACCCGGAAATAAAATAAACAGGCAAAGCGCCCGACGTTCAAACGTCGGGCGCTTTGCCGTATATATGAGCACGTTGGTTTCGACTTGAGGTACAACCGGCAGCTTATCACGATATCCAGCGCGCAAATGCCAGCAGCACCGCCAGAAGCCCGAGGTTCACTGCGAGGAAGCAGCGCATGAATGCGCCGGGGCGCGCATGTTCGGCATGGGAATAGAGCTTGAAGCTTATGAGGCTTGCCAGACTTGCGACAGGAGTGCCGAGCCCGCCGATGTTCACGCCGAGCAGCAGCCCTCTGCCGTTATCCGTGAAACCGGAGAGCAGGAGCGCCGCCGGTACATTGCTTATGACCTGACTCACCGTCGTGCCGACCAGCAGCTCTCGCCCGCGCAGCAAGTTTTGCAGCAGTGCCTTTACCGCGTCCATCCGCGCAAGATTTCCCGAGAAAACGAAGAAGCACACAAAGGTGAGCAGCAGCCAGAAATCCGCCGTCAGCAGCCGCGGCCTGTCAAAGATAAGCAGCACAAGGATCACTAATGCAAGCATTATCTGCCATGTCAGCAGACGCAGGACAGTACACATGCACAGAAAAAAAAGAAGCGCGTACAGCGTCAGGCTCTTCCGGTCGAGCAGCGGTTCTTCACCGAGGAAAACTTCGAGCCGCTCTTTCGGCAGACGCAGACACAGAAGCGATATAAGTATCAGCGATATCACCCATATCGGGAGCGTCACGGAAAGGAAGCTGCCAAGGCTGAAATCATAGCGCGAGAACAGATAGATATTCTGCGGGTTCCCAACAGGCGTGAGCATACTGCCGAGGTTTGCTGCCGCTGTCTGCATGACGACCACCCATATCAGCGCCTTTTCCTGATGCGCCATGCCGAGCACGACCACTGCAAAGGGGACAAAGGTCAGCAGCGCAACGTCGTTTGTTATCAGCATGGAGCTCAAAAAGCTGAGCAGCACGAGCGTAAAACCGATCGTGCGCAGATCACCCGCACCGGCGCACAGCTTATGCGCCAGCCATGCGAACACCCCGGCGCGCCGCAGCCCCGCCACGACTACCATCAGGCAGTAAAGCAGCGCCAGCGTGCGGAGGTCGACATACCCAAGATATGCCGCGTCCGGCGGGACAAGGCAGCAGCTCACTGCTGCCGCGATAAACGCGATGCACAGCGTGAGCTCGTGTTTTATAAAGTCCTTTATGTGTGCCACAGTTTATATCTTCTTTCCGTTCAGCACGGCCTGAATGAGTCTGTCGCCCTGATAGCAGAGCTTGAGGGAGAAAAACGGCTCGTCCGTGTCCAGCAGGCGCAGGAATATCTTGTCGCCCTCCCATATCGGCAGGGACAGCAGATGCTCCTTCTCTATCCATTCGAGCACTCCCTCATCGCATTCACGCGGAGTCCCGCTGAAGTCATCAGAGGTGAACAGGTGCATATATTCCGTGCCCCACTCGTCGGACACAAAGGTGACTATCCCGCGGTAGCGCCATGAGTTCAGCGTCAGTCCCGTCTCTTCCGAGACCTCGCGAATGACGCAGTCCTCCGGGCTTTCGCCCTCTTCAAACTTGCCGCCTATGCCTATCCACTTGTCCTTATTCTCGTCGACGGTTTTCTTCACCCGGTGCAGCATCAGGTATTTTCCGCCGCGCTCTATATAGCAGAGGGATGTGTTTCTCATTGTCTCTCTCTCGTCTTCACTAATGGTCACCCGGCCACGGTCATTTGAGGATCATGCGGGTGATTTTTTCTTTTCCGGATTTATACGGGAAGTAGCGCAGCTTGACATCAAGCTTGCCCTGCTTGAGGACGCTGCGGTAATGCGTGAAGGTGTCAAAGCTCTTCCTGCCGTGGTAGCTGCCCATGCCGGACTCGCCAACACCGCCGAAGGACATGTGCGAGCTTGCAAGGTGAATGACGGTATCGTTGATGCAGCCGCCGCCGAAGGAGCAGGAGTTCAGTACCTTTTCCTGATTCATCTTGTTCTCCGAGAAGATATAGAGCGCCAAAGGCTTGGGGCGGGAGCGGATGAAGTCGATGCAGTCGTCAAGCTTTTCATACGGCAGCACAGGCAGCACCGGCCCGAAAATTTCCTGCTGCATGGCGGGGGAGTCTATCGGGACGTCCGTCAGCACAGCGGGCTCGATGAAGCGCGTTTCTGCGTCGCGCGCGCCGCCGATGGCGATGCTGCCGCTGTTATCGAGAATATTGCAGACGCGCTCAAAGTGCTTGTCGTTTATGATGCGCACCATGCCGGACATGTCCCCATCTGGGAAGAAACTGGCCAGAGCCTTTTTATATTCCTCGATAAACGGCGCTTCGACGCTCTTTTCGATCATCAGATAGTCCGGGGCGACGCAGGTCTGCCCGGCGTTGAGCACCTTGCCGAAAGCGATGCGCCGCGCGGCGAGCGGGAGGTTTGCTGTCTCGTCCACGATGATGGGGCTCTTGCCGCCGAGCTCGAGCGTTACCGGGGTGAGCCGCTTTGCGGCGGCCTCCATGACGGTCTTGCCGACGGCGACGCTGCCGGTAAAGAATATGTAGTCAAACGGTTCATCGAGCAGCGCCTTGTTCGCATCGCGCCCGCCCTCGACGGCGGTGACGAAGCCCGTCGGGAATGCGGACTCGATAAGCTTTGAGATGATGCGGCTGCTCTCGGGCGCGTAGGCCGAGGGCTTCACGACGGCGCAGTTGCCCGCGGAGATAGCCCCGACGAGCGGCATCAGGCAAAGCTGCACAGGATAGTTCCACGGCGCCATGATTAGCACGACACCGTAAGGCTCCGGGCAGACGTAGCTTCTGCCGGGGAGCTGACCGATCCCGGACTTCACGCGGCGCGTTTTGCTCCATTTCTTGAGGCGCTTGATGTGGAAATTGATCTCCTCAAGCAGCAGCCCCGTTTCGCACATATAGCTTTCAAAGGGCTGCTTATTGAGATCGGCCTTGAGCGCCGCGGAGATAAGCTCGTCATTTTCGATGATGGCCTTGCGGAATTTTTTCAGCATATCTATCCTGAAATCGACCCCGCGGGTCACGCCGGTACGGAAAAAGTGCTTCTCGGATTCTACGATCTCGTGTATATCCATGGTGCGTTCCGCCTTTCAATCAAACTGAATTGTGGAATATCTGAACTATTTTAATATCTAACCTTATCGCGGGTGATGTCGCGGAGCGTGGGCGCGCCGCACATCGTCATTGTGGACTTGAGTTCACCGACGAGCTTATCCATGTATACCTTAAAGCCCTCCTCGCCGCCGCCATAGATCATAGGGAGAATGGGTCGGCCGACCAGAACAGCGTCCGCGCCGAGAGCAATGGCGCGGAACACATCGACGCCCGAGCGTATGCCGCCGTCGACGAGCACGGTCGTTTTTCCCTTGACAGCCGCGGCGATCTCCGGCAGGACTTCCGCCGTGGAGGGCACGCCGCCCTGAACGCGCCCGCCGTGGTTTGAGACGACGATGGCGGCAGCACCGGCTTCAACGGCCTTTTCCGCGCCGCGGACGGTCATAATGCCCTTGACGATGAACGGCATTCTGGCGTAGGAGATTATCTCGCGCATCTCATCGACGGACTTGCTCCCGGCGTTGGGGTTCATGGCCTTGAGGAAAGGGAGCCCCGCACCGTCAACGTCCATACCGGCGGCAAAGATGCCGTTAGCGTTGAGGACATCGAGCTTTTCAAACACGGCCTCCTTGTTCCACGGCTTTATGACAGGGCAGCCGATGCCGCCGACTTTCTTCATATCCTCAACTGAGGAGAGCATGATAGTCGGGTCGACACCGTCGCCGGTCAGCGCCATGACGCCGTATTCAGCCGCAGCCTTGACGAGGATGGAGTTATAGGCATGATCCTTATATTTCGGCCCGTAGTGCAGGTCGATGGAGCCGAGGGGAGCGGCGAAAATGGGGGCAGCGAACCTACGGCCGAACAGTTCAAAAGACACATCGACCTCCGCGTTGGGGCAGAGCGTGTCCATGTTGACGAATATCTCCTGCCATTTATCAAAGTTGCGCGCGGCGGCGTTGCCGGGGTACTTGCAGCCGGGGCCGGGCATGGCGTTTGCACAGGCTCTGCCGTTGCATACGGGGCAGGCCTTGCAGTAGGGACCGACCTGATCCCTCGCGGCGGCTAAGATCTCATTATAATTCATATCCTTATCTCCTTGTGTTGTCTCCTTGCATTGCAGTTGGTCAGTGACCACAAAAATGACCCGTTTTGACCAACAATAACTCACATTGATTATGAGACAAATCACTGCCGCTGTCAATCGAAATTTGCAAAGCAACGAGATTTACGGTTAATGGATAAAACGAAAGCGACCAACTTTTTACGATTGGTCGCATTCAACATGATTATTATACATCAATATGTGAAATATCCAATAACATCAAAATGATTTTACTTAAATGCTATCAAACCGTTACTGCTTTTCTTCAATATTGTTCTTGCTGTTCTTATAAACATATAGGCACCACATGATTATTAATGGCATTGTATATACTACAGGATACAGATACCGTATTCCTTCCAACTGGAACGATACTGGCGCCAACCAGCAGCCCAAAAATAAAGCAAGTATTGTTGGACATATCGCTATCCAATATTTTACGCTTTTATTCTTCCGTTTTCTGAAAACCGTGCCTACTGCAAAAGCCGGTAATAATGAGGCATAGAATCCATACGATAGAAAAATTCGTGTAATCGGCAAGTTATATAAATTGTGAAACATTTCCTGATAAGCGTTAGCCGTTTTTTCAGTAATTCCTCTGACTGCCACCCAATCGGGTATTAAGTTTGGGTCAAGCTGATTTCTCCAATCATTATTCATGAGGGGAGCATATTCACTCCAAGAAAACCATCCTGAGAGCATCGCATTAAATGCCGAAATATACACGCCAGGATGTCTTAATCCCTGCTTTACCCATACGCCTATGTATTTTACGTAATACTCATCCTCGGCTTTCTGATAATAATCTTTAACCGGGTCTGCATTTGTTGGATCATATCTATCTGCCAACGTATCCATTGTAAGGACTTTATCAAGGATCTCATACTCCTCTTCTGTAATGTCATCACCATAATACTTGACATAACGAGCAGTCATTTGAAACGGTAATGAAAACATTTCCTGCTTCCCTCCGGGAGCGATTTGCAGATTTGTTATTATTATTGGCATAACACCATTCATCAGTATAATCGCAGCAGCAATTGGTATTACTATATATTTTCTGTTATTCTTCTGGAACAAGAATGCAGCTATCAATGATAATACTATTATATAGAATCCGACTTTTTTCGTTAAACAGCAATACGCAATTACAATGCATAATTTTGCCAGGAACACTTTGTCTTTGAGTATAAGGCCATTTGTCCTAACTAATTCAATATATAAAAGGACGAAAAAAACAAATCCCAAACTGTGTAAAGCGTCTTTTGAAACCGTCTGCACCGCAGCTGGAAAAACCGGGATAATGCAATACAAAAGCAGCAGTGTTCCAGACACTTTTACGCCAAGTCCAAGCTTCTTAAATGTGTATGTTACAGTGCTTGCAAAAGCTAAACTTGTAAGAATGGCCTGTATCAAAACATAAATGAAAATCATCATGTGCCATCTTCCGGTAAGCTGCGAAACAGGAACTATAATCAGGCTCATTACTAATGTATCAAATATTGGATTATGATCTGAAAAAGGAATTTTCCGTGTGGAATAGCGAATAAATTGTTGTAATTCGCCCCATGTATCATTTATAAGGGTTCCCGGATATAAAAAGCACAGAGGAATGATCCAAGCCACACAAATTAATATCGCAACTATTAATGTGGCGTTCCGTCTCGATAATATTTGTTCTAAACCTGACGCAACTTTGAATGTATTTTTTCTGTTCCAATCATATTTATCCAAAAAATTTCTGAGCAAATAAGTCAATATCAAAAAGATCGTAAATGTTACAAGGGAGGACAGAACATAACCGAATGTAAAGTCACAATTCCCCACCCTGCTATTCATGTAATAGGGCGCAGCCGTAAATGCTAAAGCAAGAACCGCTGTGATCACATAGTCAACAAATGACAAGGTTTTTGTATTCATTATCTACGCCTCCTACAATATATCATAATGATTATGAGGCAAATAACCGCCGCTGTCAATCGAAATTTATAAAGTACTGCTCAGATAAACATAATCGAGTACACATATTTTAGTTTGCAGAAATTAGTTTGCATATTTTAATTAACGTAATTTAATTTACTTAAAAATGTTTACGTAATCAAGTAGACATATTATAAGAGACATAATTAAGTTTACGTAACACTGTCCCGCGAAGCAATGATGCTTTGCGGGACAGTGTTATAATTTTGAGGATAAAAAAACTTTATTCAACCAGCTCGAAGCCGTACTTTACGCGGCAGTTGCCGTCGCTGTCATATTCGTAATAGGTATAGGCGCGTTCATCGCCCTCGGGGTGCTCGTCGTAGGCCTTTATAAGAGTGAGGCGGCCAAGCTCGTCATAGATGTACTCGCTGCGAGTCCAGAAGCGGTCATTGACGGTATACTCCTCAAGGATATTTCCGGAATCGTCGTATGTATAGGTGATGGTATTGGAAACCCTGCCGTCCGGATCGTGCCATATGTCGCGGAGAAGATGTCCGGCCTCATCATATTCGTAGTTTGACCAGCGCGTATTCCACCCGTCGTTCACTCGACGCTCAATGACAAAGCCGCCGGGGATGTAATCGTACTCGACCCAGGTCAGCATACTGAAATCATTGCCTTTGCTGTGGGCGGTGACGATGCCGTCATGCTCCAAATAGCCCTCGGCTTCAAGCGGAACACCGAACAGCTCAAAGATGCTCATACCCAGACCGTAAGAGCTATAGCCGCCCAGATCCGGGACATAGCCGTTGCTGCCGTTGCCGGCAGTGTATATGGAAACCGTTCGCCCGTCGGCAAAGGTGAGATAAAGGGGATTAAAGCTGCCGCAGTCCAAGGCAGCGCCCGGAGTGCCGTCGTCCCGGAGCATCAGGGAGAGCGTCGGAAGCTTATCGGCGGGCAGGGAATAGCTCTTTCCGAGCTGTCGGACATGGAGAGAGGCGGAGGTGATGCTGTTCATATCGTACCAGACATGGACATAGTCGGGATCCTCCGCAGTTCCGATGTTCTCGGAATCGCTTATGGCTTTGTAGGGCAGGGCGTCGTATGCCGCGCCCATCGTCCATGTGCCGGTATCGTCGGAGCTCATATTGAGACTGCGGCAATATATATTTGTGCCGCCGGTGGTGACACATTCCCAGTCGAGATTTGTTTTCGGTGTACCACTGAACTGGATCCAGCCGTCCGCCAAGGGAGGTACAGTTATAAGCGAGTAATCAATGAGCTTGAAATCGGAGATATGCGGCTCGATGGACTCCTTATAGGCGAGCTTTATATAGTACATATCCCAATCGGTAACGCGGCTGCCGAAGTCCGGTTCAGAGCTGAGAACAAGGGAATCGGCAGGGGAGACGGCGTCAGAGACGCTTTCGCGCGGCTCAAAGTCGCTGTCCATGCCGCGCTTGGGATCGGTTAGCGCCGCCCAGTCAAAGCTCTCGGCAAGACCCTCAAGCTGCTTATCCGTGATGTTGAACCCGATAAACGCATCGCCTATACCGTCGATAATGCCGTCGCCGAGATAGTCGGCGTAGCCGTCGTGCATGAAGCTCATTACATAGAAAGCGGCGTCGGAATCAAGCAGGATGAACGAGGAGCGGCGGTTACGGTCGTCACTCTCGGAATTTGCAAGGTGCAGCGTCACGCCGGTGGATGTCTCATAGTCCCATTCGGAGAAGCCGTTCACGTCCACAACACCGCCGACGACATAGCCAAGGGTTCCCTTGGAGGCACGGCGGAAATCAAAGCCAACAGCGCAGGGAAGCTCTTCAGATGTGACATAGCCCTCCATATCGAAGGTGCCCTCTTCATATATATAAGAGCTTGCGTACCGACTCTCCCAGCCATCATGCTCACGGGTGAGCCTGCCGGTACCGGCGGCTTCATAGAAAGCCTTTTCCCCGGCGGGGACGGACATTTCACCCAGTGTGCGCAGGCCGTACTTCTCGCATATCTCGTCGACCTTTTTGTAGCCCTCTCTGTTATGGACGAAGTACCCGCCGTACTGCCGGTACATTTCGAGCTGTTCCTCTTCGGAAAGGTCGCTGTCCTTATAGCTGTATGGGTGCGCACCGCAGTATTCGAGCAGTTCACTGATGGCCATATTTTCCGGGGAACCGGCAAAACCCTGAAGAGAGATCACGGTGCGCCCGGTGTCCCTGTGCGTGCCGAGCTTCAGGCTGCTTATGCCGAACCAACCGGAGGCCGCGGCGGCTGCGGTGAAGAGCGCGGAGATCACGGCGGCGATGAGCAGGGTGCGCCAGAGAGTTTTATGTGAGGCGCGCTTTTTATCGCCGGTGCGGTAGCCCAGCGCGTCCTGTGCCTCGGTTATGTATCGGGAGTCAATGCCGCTCATGGCGGCAAGAAGCTTTTCGGAATTCATACAAGTTCCTCCTCAATAAGAAATCTGCGGAGCCTGCCGCGCGTCCGGTGGAGTATGGAAGCGGTCTTGCTCTCGGAGAAGCCGAACTTCTTTGAAAGCTCCGCTACTGGGGCAAGGAACCAGTACCGGCTGACGAACAGCGCACGCTCCGTCTCAGGGAGCTGTGCGAGAAAGCGGTTCAGCGCCGCGGCAAGCTCGCGGTTCTCGACCTCGCGCTCAAGGCTGTAGGCCGAGGCGGTGCACTCGTCCAGCTCGTCGAGCGCGAGGGCGACCTCTCCGCCGCCGCGCTTGAGACGGTTCTTATCTGTGACGCGGGAAAGCGCGAGGTTGCGCGTGATGCGTCCCAAGTACGGCGCGAGCGCCGATGGGCGCTTATCCGGCATGGAGTTCCACGCACGCATATAGGTGTCGTTCACGCACTCGTCGCTGTCCTCGGGGTTTTGCAGGACGTTATAGGCGATGGTGCGGCAGTACGCGCCGAACTTCTTTGCGGTCTCCGCAATGGCCGAGTCCGAGCGCGCCCAATACAGGTCAACTATTTTTGAATCATCCATGACTTATCCTCCTCGTAAGAATGGAGTGGAATGAAAGCCTTCACCTATATAAACTGCGTTTATCGCGATCCGTTGCACCGTTCGTGCTTTTTCGACAGAAAAATAAATTTTACTTTCTTTTTCTTGATATACCGGCGCGGTAATGATATTATATTAGAAAAGCTGCGCGGGGTACAGTCCCGCGCGTAAAAAAGAACCAGTCGTTTTCCTGCGGCGCGCGCCGCGGGAAGACGGAAAGGGGACAGATCCTATATGAGCAAGAAAATACTGAAGCTTATAGTCGCGGCGCTGACGGTATGCGTCGCAGTTATCGCGGTCGCCTGCACGCCGTTCGGCTTGGGCGCGGAGCCTACCGCCGCGCCGACGCCGGTCATCGCGACGCCTGAGCGCACATCGACGCCCAGCCCGACAGTTTCGGCCACGCCGTCGCCGTCCGGATCGCCTGATGCGTCCGCCGCGCCGAGCCCCGGACTTGTGAAGCCGGAAGGTGCGATAACGCCTGACCCGTCGCTGTATCCTAACGCCTCCGCATCACCCGCGGCCACCGCACCGGCGGGCGCGCCCACGACCTCGCCCAGCACCAAGACCGCGCACAGCCATACTTTCACGACCACGAAGGTCGCGGCGACGACGGAGTCTCAGGGCTATACAATATACCAGTGCACGGGCTGCGAGTTCTCTTACAGGGATAACTATACCCCGAAGCTGAGAGCGAATTCCACGACGAACAATAACAACAACAACACCGGGACGACCGGCGGCAGCACCGGCAGCACGGGGAACACCGGCACCAGCACGACGCCGAAGCCGAAGGATCCGTATCTTGACGACAGCGGTAGCTGGAACGATCCGTACTCCGACGATTACAGAGGCGATTACGGCACGCACACCCACCGCTACTACAGGACTACCGACTCGCGCGGGAACGTGATCTATCGCTGCGACTGCGGCAGCTACTATTATCCCGACGATGATTACCGGGATTACGGCGACGGCAGATACGACGATATTTATGCGGACTGAACAGTCTGCTGTACAGATGGATTATGAGCGCACTGCGATTTTCGCGGTGCGCTCAATTTTTGTGTTGACAAACGGATACATAGCGCGTATACTGTATATATCCGATATGAACAGTAGAGACAGAGG
>CAKTKV010000019.1 GCA_934572355.1 uncultured Oscillospiraceae bacterium | reverse complement strand
TTCCCGTTTGTGGCAAGGCTCAAGGACAAGACCTATACCGTGAACGGCGGCACGTATCAGATGAAGATACACGGCTTTGCCTCGGCCAGCGAATTTGAAGTCGCTGAGCAGACGGAGAGCAGCGTTACCTTTGCCCTGCGCGATAATGAAGTTACACGTGCGCAGTTCCCATTCGAGTTCCTGTTCAAGGTGAGATACGCTCTCAAGGGAAACACTGTAGAGGTGACATATACTGTAGATAACCCGGCGGATGAAATGCTGCATTTCGGCCTCGGCGGGCACCCCGGCTTCAATGTCCCGCTCAAGGAGGGGACTGTCTTTGAAGATTACTATCTGCGCTTCTCTCAGCCATGCGAGCCTGACAGAGTCGGCTTTTCGTCGGAACTTCTGGTGAATGGAGTCGACAAGCGCTATGAGCTTGAGGACGGGCAGATCATCAGGCTTCGCCATGACCTGTTTGACCATGACGCCATAGTCCTCAAAAACATGGCGAAGAGCGTTACCATCGCCTCAGATAAGACCAAGCGCAATGTGACCGTCAGCTATCCGCAGATGCCCTACGTCGGCTTCTGGCACGCAGAGCGCAAGGCTGCGCCCTATGTCTGCGTTGAACCGTGGGTGTCGCTTCCCGCGCGTGACGGAGTGATCGAGGACTTTGCCTGCAAGGGCGACCTTATACATCTCCCAGGGCACGGCAGCTATGAGAACAAATGGTATATTACGATAGGGGAAGAATGAGCTATGTATGATGTTGCGGCGCTCGGCGAACTGCTTATTGATTTTACCTGTCTGTCGACGGACGCGGACGGCTACCCGACTATGGCGGCGCACCCAGGCGGTGCACCGGCAAATTATCTTGCTGCGCTGACGAAGTTCGGCGCAAAGACCGCCATGATCGGCAAGGTCGGCAATGATGCCTTCGGCAGACTGCTTATCAAGACCCTTAAGGGCGCGGGGATAGACACGCGCGGCATGCTCGTGTCAGACGATGTGTTCACGACGCTTGCGTTCGTGACGCTGGACAACAGCGGCGACCGTGAATTTTCGTTTGCGCGCAAGCCCGGAGCCGATACGCAGCTCCGCTTTGGTGAGATCGATCTCGGTGTGATAGACGCCTCAAAGGTGCTGCACTTCGGTACCCTGTCCATGACGAATGAACCGGCACGGGACGCGACGTATAAAGCCGTTGAGTACGCCGCCGAGCATGGAAAGCTCATCAGCTTTGACCCTAACCTCAGAAAGCCCCTGTGGGACGATTTGGACGAGGCGAAGCGGCAGATGCTGTGGGGGCTTCGGCATGCGGATGTGGTCAAGATTAGCGATGAAGAGACGGAGTTTCTGTTCGGTCTTGCCCCGGAAGCGGCGGCAAAGCATATCATAGACAGCTTCGGAGTCAGGCTCGTCTACGTCACCTGCGGGGCAGACGGCTGCTTTTACAGGACGAAGACGACCTCCGGTTTTGTCAAGGCACTCAGCGGCATATCCGTGAAGGACACGACCGGAGCGGGCGATATCTTCGGCGGCTCCGCGATGTATGGGCTGCTGAAGGCAGGCGGTGTACCGGAGAAGCTGACTGCGGAGGAGCTTGAAAAAATCGTTTCCTTCGCGTGTGCGTCGGCGGGGCTTTCGACCACCAGAGCGGGCGGTATTTCAAGCGTACCGGAGCGCGGCGAGGTCGAAGCGGCAATGAGGTGATTGACGGCTGCTGACGATAAAGCCTAAAGCGGAATATAAAAAACAAAGCACGGAAGAGGAATCATCATAGTTCCACTTTCGTGCTTTGCTTCTGTTGTACGCTTTTGCGGGGACAGGTCTGCGAGTGACCGGATTCAGCTTGCCCCAAGTGCCGCGTCGGGAATTGTCAAGCTCCCGCTTTTTCTTTTTGGAGAGCTTTTCATAGGGAATGAAATTGTTCATACTGTACCTCCGATTTCAATGTGCCAGTATTATAGCAGAAAAGAGAAATAGTGCAAGACAGAAAGTAGACGTATTCAGGTCAGGCTGTATAGAATTAGGACATTCAGTGTCGGAATAAGCTTATCAGGGGTGATGAAATGCTTGAATGCGCGTTTGTGCTTCTGATGAAAACGCTTTTGCTGATGCTGCGCCTGTCACCGGCGGACTCCTTCCCAAAGCCGCTGAGCAAGGAAAAGGAGCGCGAATATCTTGAACGCTGGCAGGCCGGGGACATAGATGCGAGGAACACGCTTGTTGAACACAATTTGCGCCTTGTTGCGCACATAATCAAAAAGTACTATCAGAATGAGGACATTGACGATCTTATCTCGATCGGCACAATCGGACTGATAAAAGGTATCAATACTTATAAACCGGATAAGGGCGTCCGCCTTGCAACCTATGCCAGCAGGTGCATTGAAAATGAGATCCTGATGCATTTTCGCAGCCAGAAGAAAACCGCGGCGGATGTCAGTCTGTCGGAAGCACTGGATGTTGATGGCGAGGGCAACGGTCTGTATCTCATGGACGTCGTAGCGCAGGACGACGATATGGCCGAGCGCGTCGGAAGCATGGAGCTGTGCCGGAGCCTCAGGGAATATATAGATAAGGTGCTCGATGAGCGCGAGGCGGAGATCGTTCGTCTGCGCTACGGCATAGGCGGAGGGACACCCAAGACCCAGCGCGAGACGGCGCAGCTATGCGGGATATCCCGCTCGTATGTGTCGCGCCTTGAAAAGAGAGCGCTTGAAAAGCTACGCGAGGCATTAGAGGACGAGAGCGGGAAATAGCACAGAGATGTGTGCGGCAGAAGATAACAACTCAGGCTGACAAAAAGCCTCGCAGAGTTTTTTGCCCGCAGGCAAAAAATAAATCAAATCCATTTTTGCCGGGGGCGTGTACCTCGGCAAAAATACTTCTCGCGAAGTGAGTGTTGAGCTCGCGAGGCGCGAGCGGAGCGTAATCTTTTTTGTCAAAGAACCAAAGGTTCTTTGACAGCATGAAAAATAGTTGCCCGTTTGTGCTTTCTGGTGTATAATATAATGAATCTTTATGGAAATGGAGATCGTCATGAGCAGAAAGAAAAGAAAAGCACAGGCCGCCGAGGTGCCCGATATCGAAGCCTCCGGCAAGGATATGTATGACTGGGTGCAGTGCCTCATAGTGGCGCTTATAATATGCGTTGTCTTTTTCGCGTTCTTTGTTCGTATTATCGACGTCGTCGGCACATCGATGAACCCGACGCTCAATAACAGCGACAAAATGCTCGTCTCCGGGCTGCTCTATAAGCCGAAAGTCGGGGACGTGGTCGTGTTCAAAAAGGACGAATATAACCCCAATAAGGCTCTGGTGAAGCGTGTGATCGCTGTAGAGGGGCAGGAGATCAATATAGATTTCGACAGGGGCATCGTCTACATTGACGGTCAGCCTATCCAGGAGGACTATATCGCGGAGCTTACCAAGACTAAGGAAGACTTCATCGGCCCCAAGACCGTTCCGGAGGGCTGCGTGTTCGTGATGGGCGATAACCGCAACATGTCCACCGACAGCAGAAAAACCGAAATAGGCATGGTAGACACACGGTTGATCCTCGGCAAAGCGTATATGGTCATATATCCGCTCTCCGAGTTCAGAGCTATAGAATGATGGAAAACGGCTACGAAAAAATGAATATCCAGTGGTTCCCCGGCCACATGACGAAGGCGCAGCGGATGATCGAGGACAATGTCAAGCTTGTTGACGCTGTGTGCGAAATACTTGACGCGCGCATCCCGTTCTCCAGCCGGAACCCGGATATAGACCGGCTCGCCGCGGGCAAACCGCGCCTTGTCATCCTCAACCGCAGCGACCTTGCGGATCCGGAGCTGACCGCGCGCTGGAAGCAGAGCTTCCAGAAGCAGGGGCTCGCCATTCTTGAGACCGACGCGAAGAGCGGCAGGGGAGTGAACGGCTTCGTCCCGGCGATACGGGAGCTCCTCAGCGATAAGCTGAAGGAGTACGAGGCAAAGGGGCAGGTCGGCCGCCCGCTGAGAGTAATGATCCTTGGCATACCGAACGTCGGCAAGTCGACGTTTATCAATAAGGTCGCAAAGCGCAAAGCGGCAATAGCCGGCGACAAGCCGGGCGTTACACGCGGCCGCCAGTGGATAAGCATCGATACCGGGCTTGACCTGCTCGATACTCCGGGCATACTTTGGCCGAAGTTTGACAGTCAGGAGGTCGGCGAGATGCTGGCCATCACGAACGCCATCAAGGCGGATGTTCTCGATAAGGAGACGCTTGGCGCAAACTTCATGCTCCGCCTGCGCGATATGTATCCGGATGCTCTGCGTGAGCGCTATAAGATAGAGCCCGACCCTGAGCTCAACGGCTATGAGCTGCTGGAGCAGGCGGCGAAGAAGCGGGGCTTTCTTGTTTCACGCGGCGAGTATGACATTGAGAGGATGGCGAACACTCTGCTCAAGGAATACCATGAGGGCAAGCTCGGCCGCCTGACCTTGGAGGCTCCGAATGACTGAGCTTTGGGAACTGGAAAACGAAATCTACGCCGAGGGCTTCAGTCTTATCTGCGGCGTTGACGAGGCCGGACGCGGGCCGCTGGCAGGGCCGGTATATGCCGCCGCCGTTATCCTCCCGCGGGACGCTGTCATTGAGGGACTGAACGATTCCAAGAAGCTGACCGAGAAGAAGCGCGAAGCGCTCTTTGACGTTATCACAGAGCGGGCACTGACCTATGGCATTGCCTCGGCCTCGGTCGAAGAAATAGAAGAATTCAATATTCTGAACGCGACCTTTCTCGCAATGAACCGCGCTATAGAAAAGCTCGACCCCGTACCGGAGCTTGCGCTTATCGACGGCAACCGCAGCACCGGCATAGCTCTGCCGAGCCGCTGCGTCGTAAAGGGCGACTCGCGCTGCGCGGACATTGCTGCCGCGTCGATCCTCGCGAAGGTCAGCCGTGACAGATATATGCTCACCCTCGCGGAGAAGTACCCGCAGTATCATTTCGAGCAGCACAAGGGCTACGGAACAAAGCTGCATTATGAAGCGCTCAGAGAATACGGCCCTTCGCCTGAGCACCGCTCGAGCTTCCTGAGGAGAATGCACTGATGGAACGACGGGAGCTTGGCGCGTGGGGTGAGGAGCGCGCAGCGAAATATCTGCGCGGCAAAGGGTATACTATCCTTGAGCGCAACTTCCGCTGCCGCTCTGGGGAGATAGACATCATCGCACGGCGCGGCGGCATTATTGCATTTGTTGAAGTGAAGCTGCGCCGGGACGCAGATTTTGCCGAGGCGCGCGAATTTGTGACCGCGGCAAAACAGCGGCGCGTGATCCTGACTGCCGAATATTGGCTCACCTCGCACCGGACGGAGTTACAGCCGCGCTTTGACGTGATCGAGATATATGCGCCTTATGGGGAGAGAACGCTCTTCCCGAAGATAAATCATCTTGAGGACGCTTTTCAATAAGAGAATTATGTACGCGGCCATGCCGCGGGCCGGAGCTTTCCGGTTCGCGGAGCGTTGGCCTGACGCTGCTCAGCAGCAGCCGCGCGGACAGAAGGTGGAGCAGTAGGTCTCGCCCTTGGTGCTTGCCTTCTCGTTCTGGACGCTGATCTTTTCTGCGCTGCATCTGCAGTCAACGGTGTTGTACTTGCAGCCAGTGACGTCGCAGCCGACGCCGGGGATGACATTCTTGGTTTTCTTATCGCTCATGTTTATAACCTCCGTTCCTTGTTGGAAACGGTATTATTATCTGCACCCAAGCCCTGTTTATTCGGAGGACATTTTCTGCCTATGGCGCTCTATACAATAGGAGACACGCATCTTTCCCTTGCTAAGGACAAGCCTATGGACATCTTTGGCGAAAAGTGGAAGAACCATGCGCAAAAATTAAAGGACGGCTTTTCGATAGTAGGAGAAGACGACCTCACTGTTATATGCGGCGATATCAGCTGGGGCATGGGCATCGAGGAGACAAAGGAGGATTTCCTTTTTATCGATGCTCTGCCCGGGAAAAAGATAATACTGAAGGGCAATCACGACTATTGGTGGAGCACCGCAGCAAAGGCAAAGAAGTTCTTCACGCAGAACGGGATAACTACCATAGACATCCTTTATAATAACAGCTTTGACTATGGCGAGTACGCGATCTGCGGCACCCGCGGCTGGTTTTATGAGGAGGAGAAGGGCGATGCGCATGACGCGAAGATCATGCGCCGTGAGATAATGCGCCTTGAAGCCTCACTCAAAGCGGCGGGGGATAAGAAAAAGCTCGTGTTCCTGCATTATCCGCCGCTGTTTCAGAGCTACCGCTGCGAGGAGATACTCGAACTGCTCAAAAGCTATGAGGTTCGCCTGTGCTGCTACGGCCATATCCATGGCAAAGGCTGCTCTTACGCCTTCAACGGCTGGCGCGACGGGACGGAGCTTAAGCTCGTGTCGGCAGATTTTGTGGATTTTACCCCTGTGAAGCTGCCATATTAGGCTTTATTAAATAATTTGTCATTGATTTTACTGTAAGTTTCTGCTATCATAGACAAGTGCGTGCAGACACATAAAGAGGAGGAAATCAACCATGATTCTGAAGAACGTAGAAAACAAAGAAAATAAGACCGCCACTTTTCAGGTAGAGTCCGACGCTGCCGAGTTTGAATCCGCAGTCAACGGCGCATACCTCAAGAACAAGGCTTCAATAAATATTCCCGGCTTCCGCAAGGGTAAGGCTCCGCGCGCTGTCGTTGAGGGCATGTACGGCGCAGAGGTCTTCTATCAGGACGCTATGGACGAGCTCGCTCCCAAGGCTTTCGAGTTCGGCCTTGACGAATCCAAGCTGCGCATGGTCGGCACTCCGTCCATCGTCGATGTGAACGTGACTGATGACCGCACCGCTTCCTATACCTTTGAAGTTACCCTTTACCCTGAGGTCACTCTCGGCCAGTACAAGGGGCTCGAAGCAGAGCGCAAGGATGAGAGCGTTTCTGACGAGGATGTTGACAATGAGCTCAACTCCGTCCGCAAGCGCAACGCCCGCATGATCGATATTGATGACCGCGCCGCCGAGATGGGCGACACTGTCGACATCGACTTCGACGGTTACCTTGACGGTGAGCGTTTCGACGGCGGCAAGGCCGAGGGTTACTCTCTCGAGCTCGGCTCCAACTCCTTCGTCCCCGGCTTTGAGGATCAGATCGTCGGTATGAAGATCGGCGAGGAGAAGGATATCGACATCACCTTCCCCGAGAACTACACTCCTGAGCTTGCTGGTAAGGCTGTCGTTTTCAAAATAAAGCTCAACGGCATCACCACGCCCGAGCTTCCTGAGCTGGACGATGAGTTCGCAAAGGACGTTTCCGAGTTCGATACTCTTGACGAGTACAAGGGCAGTCTGCGCGAGAATCTTGAGAAGCGCAAGAAGGACGAGGCTGAGAACGATTTCCGTGCTAATGTCTTCAAGCAGGCCGTCAACAACCTCAAGGCTGAGATCCCCGAGTGCATGATCCTTGAGAAGGTCGAGCAGACCATCCGTGACTATGCCTCCAACTTCGGCATGACCGACCGCAGCGTTCCCCTTGAGAGCCTCAAGGAGATGATGGGTCTGTCTGACGAGGTCGTCGAGAACAACATCCGTCCCGCAGCCGAGTTCCAGGTCAAGACCGATCTGCTGCTCGACAAGATCAAGGACGAGGAGAAGCTCGAAGTCACCGAGGAAGCCTTCAATGAGTATCTCAACAAGGTCGCCGAGGACGTCAAGGCCACTGCCGACCAGCTCAAGAACTACTTCGGCGAAGCCTTCATAAAGGCCGAGCAGCTCAAGGAAATGGCCACCAACCTCATCGTTGACAGCGCCAAGGTCAAGGCCGCCGAGACCGTGACCGAAGAGAAGCCCAAGAAGACCAGAAAGCCCAGAGCTCCCAAGGCCGAGAAGAAGGTCGAGGAGACCGAGACCGCTGAAGCCGCTGAACCCACTGCTGAAGAGCCCAAGGCAGAATAATTCTCAGGGAATAAGGATATGCTCTCTTGGATGCTGATATTTTAAAGGAGAGTTTAATACAATGAGCTTAGTACCTTATGTTGTAGAACAGACCAGCCGCGGCGAGCGTTCGTATGACATCTTTTCCAGACTGCTTAATGACCGCATCATTATGCTTTCCGAGGAAGTGAACGACACTACCGCCAGCCTGATCGTAGCGCAGCTTCTGTATCTTGAAGCGCAGGATCCCGATAAGGACATACAGTTTTATATCAACAGTCCCGGCGGCAGCGTTACCGCAGGCCTCGCGAT
Source organism: uncultured Oscillospiraceae bacterium (assembly GCA_934572355.1). Taxonomy (GTDB): domain Bacteria; phylum Bacillota; class Clostridia; order Oscillospirales; family Oscillospiraceae; genus Limivicinus. The sequence goes on along the minus strand of CAKTKV010000019.1, from coordinate 5,829 downwards.
ATATGACACTATGCAGTATATCAAGCCCGACGTTTCCACGATATGTGTCGGCCTTGCCGCCTCAATGGGCGCGTTCCTCCTCTCGTCCGGCGCAAAGGGCAAGCGTATTGCCCTGCCGAATGCGGAGATCATGATCCACCAGCCCTCCGGCGGCAGTCAGGGTCAGTGCACCGATATACAGATCCAGGCAGAGCAGATACTGAAGATCAAGAAGCGCCTCAATAAGATCCTTGCCGAGAACACCGGCAAGAGCGTTGAGACCATCGAAGCCGACTGCGAGCGCGATCATTTCATGACCGCCGAGGAAGCAAAGGAATACGGCCTTATCGATCAGGTAATCTACAAGCGCTGATTTTACCGTTATGGGGGGACAATAGCTGTTCCCCCATACTTTATACTGCGCCGTATGCTGCGCATACAGATGCAGGGACAGGAGTTTTTATGGCAAAGAATGAAGACAGACGGAGCATCCGCTGCTCCTTTTGCGGCAAGCCGCAGTCGCTGGTCAATCGCCTGATAGCCGGCAATAACAACTGCTATATCTGCGATGACTGTGTGCGTATGTGCATGAACATAGTCGGCGAGTATGACGAGCCCGAGACTGTGCCCGGCTATGACGGGCTTCCCCTTGCTCTCGAAAAGCTGCCGAAGCCGAAAGAGATCAAGGAAAATTTAGATCAGTATGTTATCGGTCAGGAACGCGCGAAGATAGTTCTGGCCGTTGCGGTATATAACCACTATAAGCGTATCCTCCACTCCGCGAAGAGCGATGTTGAGCTTCAGAAGAGCAACATCCTGCTCATCGGGCCCACCGGCAGCGGCAAGACGCTGTTTGCCCAGACGATGGCTAAGATGCTCGATGTACCCTTTGCGATAGCCGACGCCACGACTCTTACCGAGGCCGGCTACGTCGGCGAGGATGTCGAGAACGTTATCCTAAAGCTGCTTCAGGCGGCGGACTTTGACGTCGCGCGTGCCGAGAAGGGCATTATATATATCGACGAGATAGACAAGATCGCCCGCAAGAGCGAGAACACCTCCATAACCAGAGACGTTTCCGGCGAAGGCGTGCAGCAGGCGCTGCTCAAGCTGCTTGAAGGCACGATCGCGAACGTTCCCCCTCAGGGCGGGCGCAAGCATCCGCATCAGGAGTTTATACAGGTGGACACCACCAATATCCTCTTTATCTGCGGCGGCGCGTTCGACGGGCTTGATAAGATAATCGAGAAGCGCACCAATAAGAAGACTATGGGCTTCGGTGCGGATATCACCAGCAGCACTGAGCGTGATGTCGGTGAGATCATGGCGCAGGTGCAGCAGCACGATCTGCTCCAGTTCGGTATCATCCCGGAGCTTATCGGCCGCCTGCCTGTCGTCGCAACGCTCCAGAGCCTCAAGCGTGACGACCTTGTGCGCATTCTCACCGAGCCGAAGAACGCCATGACCCGCCAGTATAAGGCACTCATGTCCTACGATGGGGTAGACCTTGAGTACGAACCCGCGGCACTTGAAGCGATCGCGGATAAGGCGATAGAGATGAAGATCGGCGCGCGCGGCCTGCGCAGCGTCATGGAGGGCGTCATGACTGATATCATGTACTCCGTCCCCTCGGATAAGTCGGCAAGGAAAGTCCTTATCACTGAGAAGTGTGTCAAGGACGGCACGAGTCCCGAGGTCATCCACAGCGAAAAATAAGCATACCTACAGAACTCCGGAAAGGAGAAAAACATGACAGATCAAGAATTACTTGCACAAGGCTATGTAGCACTGCCCATGCTGCCCCTGCGCGGGCTGCACGTTTTCCCGGGCATGATGCTGACCTTTGATGTTGAGCGCCCGGCCTCTATCACGGCGCTTGAAAGAGCGGTCAAGAATAATCAGGTCATTTTTCTGACCGCACAGAAGGATCTCACTGCGGATATGCCGCAGGAGGACGAGCTGTACCGTATCGGCACAGTCTGCCGCATCAGGCAGCAGCTGCGCCAGCCGAGGGGCAACGTCTGCCGCGTTATGGTCGAGGGCATTTTCCGCGCCGCTGCCGGCAGCCTCAATACCGACCCCAAGGGCTATACCGCGATAGTCACGCCGCTTGAGGACAAGAAGGAGCGCGTCAGTCCCGCGCGCCGCGAGGCGCTGCTTAGAAGCTGCCTTGCCCAGTATGACGAGTATATCAAATATGAGCCCGATATGCCCAATGAGCAGATACTCAACCTGCTTGCAAATCCCGAGCCGATATATGTTTCAAACTACATCGCGCAGAACGTGCACTTTGCGATAGAAGATAAGCAGTCCATTCTCGAAGAGCTTTACCCCACGCGCCGCCTTGCGCTCATCAACAAGCTCCTCAACCATGAGCTGGATATCCTCAGCATCGAGAAGGAACTGAACGACAGCGCGCTTGAGTCGATGGCGCGCAATCAGCGCGAGTATTATCTGCGCGAGGAAATGAAGGCCATCCAGTCCGAGCTCGGCGAGGATGACGATATCGAGCAGTACCGCGTAAAAATTCAGGCGCTCCCGGTGAGTGACGAGATACGCGAAAAGCTCCTCAAGGAGCTTGGCCGTTTGCAGAAGCAGCCCTTCGGTTCCTCCGAGGCCGCGGTCCTGAGGAACTATCTTGACGTCTGCCTTGAGATACCTTGGGGCAAGACCACGAAGGAAACGGTAAATATCGCCAAGGCGCGCAAGAAGCTTGACGACGATCACTTTGGCCTCGATAAGGTCAAGGAGCGTGTGCTCGAGTACCTCGCTGTAAAGCAGCTCAGCCCCGATATCAAGGGCGGCCTTATCTGCCTTGTTGGGCCTCCGGGCACCGGCAAGACCAGTATCGCCCAGAGCATCGCCGCGGCGACGAATCGGAAGCTTGTCCGCATTTCACTCGGCGGCGTGCATGACGAGGCCGAGATACGCGGCCACCGCCGTACCTACATAGGCTCCATGCCGGGGCGCATCATCAGCGGTATTATACAGGCAGGCTCCTGCAACCCCCTGATGGTTCTTGACGAGATAGACAAGCTTGCCTCCGACTACCGGGGCGACCCGTCGTCCGCGCTGCTCGAAGCCTTTGACAGCGAGCAGAACGGCAGCTTCCGCGATAACTTCCTTGAGATACCCTTTGACCTGTCCGGTGTGTTCTTCATCACCACCGCCAACACGACCGACACTATTCCCAGAGCGCTGCTCGACCGTATGGAGGTCATCGAGCTTCCCAGCTATACCGACGAGGAAAAGCTCCAGATCGCAAAGCAGCATCTTATTCCGAAGCAGCGCCGCAAGCACGGCCTGAAGGCCAGCCAGCTCAAGCTTGACGACGGAGCGGTCAGGGAGATCATCGCCTCCTACACCAGAGAATCCGGTGTCAGAAACCTTGAGCGTGAGATCGCGAATATCTGCCGCAAGACGGCGGGCGGTATTGCCGAGGAAAAGTTCAAGTCCGTTTCTCTGCGCGAGGGCAGTGTGGCGCAGCTGCTTGGCCCTGCCAAGTTCAAGCCCGAGACCATGCGCCGCCGTGACGAGGTCGGCCTTGTCCGCGGCCTTGCCTATACCTCTGTCGGCGGTGAAGTCCTGGACGTCGAGGCTGCTGTTGTTGACGGCACGGGTCGTCTTGAGCTTACCGGCAATCTCGGCGATGTGATGAAGGAATCGGCCAAGGCCGCCGTGACCTATATCCGCAGCCGTGCGAGAGCGCTCGGCATCGATCCGGATTTCTATAAGAACAAGGATGTCCACATCCACTTCCCGGAGGGTGCTGTCCCGAAGGACGGACCGTCCGCCGGTATCACCGTGACCGTCGCGCTCATCTCCGCGCTGTCAGGTCTGCCCGTGCGCCGCGATGTCGCCATGACGGGCGAGATAACCCTGCGCGGCCGTGTCCTGCCGATAGGCGGGCTGCGTGAAAAGACCATGGGCGCGCTGCGCGCCGGGGTCAAGACCGTCATCATCCCGGCAGACAACGAGAGCGACCTTGAGAATATCGATCAGACCGTCCGCCGCCAGCTCAGCTTCGTGACCGCCGAGAACGTCGATTCGATACTCGACCTCGTCCTCGTCCGCCCGGCAAAGAAGGAAACACCGCTTCAGCCGTCCATCCCGCTCCAGTCTCAGGAGCTGTGCGGCACGGTACGTCAGTGAGGTCAAAATGCCTGCATTAAACGTCAATAAGGCGGAGTTCATAAAATCCGCCGCGCAGCCGAAGCAGTTCATTAACAGCAGCATCCCGGCTGTCGCGTTTGCCGGCAAGTCAAACGTCGGCAAGTCGTCGGTAATAAACCGGCTCCTTAACCGCAAGAACTTTGCCCGTGTTGGTTCCGCACCCGGCAAGACCATACACGTCAATTACTTTCTCATAGACGGCAGGCTCTATCTCATAGACCTGCCGGGCTATGGATTTGCTAAGGTCTCGCAGTCCGAGCGCGAGCGCTGGGGCAAACTGATGGAGGATTTTTTTGCCGCGGGGCTTTTTAAGCTCGGCGTCATGATCGTTGATGCGCGCCATAAGCCGACGGCGGATGACGTGACTATGGCCGACTGGTTCAAGAGCACCGGGCATCCGCTCGTCGTCGTTGCTAACAAGCTCGATAAGCTCAAGAAAAGCGAGATCGAGCCGAACCTTGCGCTCATCCGTGAGACGCTTGAGCTGCCGGAGGATGTGAAGCTCATCCCGTTTTCAGCTGAAAAAGGGCAGGGCAGGGAAGTGCTTTTGTCTGAAATAACCGCGCTTCTGTAAAACTTTTCACATATTTTCTCGTATGCTCTTGTATTTTGTAGAGCATTTTGTTAAAATGACAATATCTTGGGGGTGACTCAAATAAGCGGATTAAGCTCTGTGTGGGACGGCTGGGACTTCAGCTATCTCCTGAGTATTCTCCTCGGCGTCATCCCCTCGCTTATCTGTATCACCCTGCATGAGCTGAGCCACGGCTATGTTGCCTATCGCCTTGGGGACGATACGGCAAAGCAGGCCGGCCGCCTTACGCTGAACCCTATTAAGCATCTTGACCCCGTTGGGCTTCTGATGATGCTGGTGTTCCGTGTCGGCTGGGCAAAGCCCGTCCCGGTGAACATGTACCGCTTCAAGAATCCGAAACGCGGCATGGCGATCACGGCGCTTGCCGGGCCTGTCAGCAATGTTCTTATAACGCTCGTGTTTCTGCTGCTCTATGGGGCGCTGTTTGCCCCGCTGCGCGAAAGCGATGTCGGCGGGTACTTTCTAGAAATGATCGAACTTACGGCGTATATGAGCCTTGGCCTTGCGGTGTTTAACCTTATACCGCTGCCCCCGCTTGACGGGTCAAAGGTGCTCTTCGCGCTGATGAGCGATGAGAGCTATTATAAGCTCATGCGCTATGAGCGCTACGGCGGGCTCGTCCTCATGGTGCTCATGATGACGGGCGTCCTCGGAAAGCCTGTCTCCACCGTCGTTTCCGCAATATATTCAAATCTGATTCCGGTCGCTCAGTTTGCCTGCGATCTGGTCGTAAAACTGTTTTATAAGTGAGCGATAATGGATAATCCCAGTTTCTTTCTGGAGGGCGTTGTCCGGGATAAGGACGAGCTTCAGAATTTTGAAGGCCCGTTGAGCCTGATCCTGCTCCTCCTGTCGAAAAATAAAATAGAGATCCGCGATATCAGCATTTCGGATATCCTCGATCAGTACCTTGAGTATCTCGACAAAATGCAGAGCATGGATCTTGAGATCGCAAGTGAGTTTGTCCAGATGGCCGCGCACCTGCTCTATATAAAGACTCGTACCCTGCTTGCGGGGGACGAGGAGGTATCGGAGCTTGAAGTGCTCATGGCCTCTCTTGAGCAGCTCAAGTGCCGGGACAT
>CAKTKV010000018.1 GCA_934572355.1 uncultured Oscillospiraceae bacterium | reverse complement strand
ATGGCTATCGACGAGGCAAAGCGCTGCCTCAACTGCCGCGATCCTCACTGCCGCATGGGCTGCCCCGTCTCCGTGCGCATCCCCGAGTTCATTGCCAAGGTCGCCGCGGGCGATTTTGACGCAGCTTATGAGATCATCACCTCCACAAACTCCCTGCCCGCCGTCTGCGGCCGTGTCTGCCCGCAGGAGAAGCAGTGCGAGAGTAAGTGCGTGCGCGGCATCAAGGGCGAGAGCGTCGGCATCGGCCGCCTCGAGCGCTTTGTCGCTGATTACCACATGAACAAGGAAGTCAAGGATGAGATCAAGGTCCCCGAGTCCAACGGCCACCGCATCGCGATCGTCGGCTCCGGCCCTGCGAGCCTCACCTGCGCGGGCGACCTGCGCAAGATGGGCTACGATGTCACCATCTTTGAAGCCTTCCATAAGTCCGGCGGCGTTCTGGTCTACGGTATTCCGCAGTTCCGTCTGCCGAAGGAGATCGTTGCCGCTGAGATAGACAACCTCAAGGCCATGGGCGTCAAGATCATCAACAACGCCATCATCGGCAAGAGCGAGACCGTCGACGAGCTGTTTGAGGACGGTTTCGAGGCCGTGTTCATCGGCTCCGGCGCAGGCCTGCCGCAGTTCCTGCACATCCCCGGCGAGAACCTGCTGGGCGTCTACTCCGCAAATGAGCTGCTCACCCGCGTGAACCTCATGAAGGCCTACCGCGATGATTACGACACGCCGATAAAGCACTTCCACAATGTCTGCGTCGTCGGCGCGGGCAACGTCGCGATGGACGCAGCGCGCGTCTCCAAGCGTCTCGGTGCGGAGCATGTCTACATCGCCTATCGCCGCGGCAAGGACGAGCTTCCCGCACGTAAGGAAGAGGTCGAGCATGCCGAGGCCGAGGGCATCGAGTTCCGTCTGCTCAATAACCCCGTCGCCATTCATGCGGGCGAGGACGGTCACGTCACCGGTATCGAGCTTCAGAAGCAGGAGCTCGGCGAGCCCGACGAAAAGGGTCGCCGCAAGCCCGTGCCCGTGCCCGGCAGCAACTGGATCCTTGACGTTGACACCGTCGTCATCGCCATCGGCACGAGCCCGAACCCCCTGATCCGCAACACGACCGAGGGTCTGACCTTCACCCGCAAGGGCGGCATCGAGGCCGACGAGGGCGGCGTGACCGCACGCGAGGGCGTGTTTGCCGGCGGCGACGCCGTCACCGGCGCTGCCACCGTTATACTCGCGATGGGCGCAGGCAAGGCCGGCGCGAAGAGCATCGACGAGTACATCAAGAGCAAGAAGTAATTTCCATATTTCTGAAAACAGCGGCACAATGTGCCGCTGTTTTTGCTTGCGTTTTGCGTAAGGCTGTGCTATAATATCTGAGCCGATGCAGGGTTGGTATATCGGTATTACTCTAGCTTCCCAAGCTAGCTAGGCGGGTTCGACTCCCGTACCCTGCTCCAGAAAAAGCACTTGCTCTCGCAAGTGCTTTTTCAATTAAATCCGTCCTTCGGCCGGAATAAATCCATTTTCAATGGATGAAATCACTTCGTGATGAAATCCGCCTAACGGCGGAAGAAAAGGACGGATTTGATTTCATCCACGCAGTGGATTTCATCTGCGCAGCAGATTTCATCCTTGCCCCGGCAAGGATTTCATTATATCATGACGTCGAGGTGATACATCATGTCCGAAAACAAGCTTGCCGACCTGTCAACAGATTTTGCTGTAAGAATACTGAAATTGGCCGACGGGATAAAGGGACACCATTCTCTGATAAATCAATTGGAGCACAGCGCAACCTCTATCGGTGCCAATATCCGCGAGGCAAAATATGCCCACAGTCGCCCCGACTTTATTGCAAAATTGCAAATTGCACTGAAAGAATGCTACGAAACAGAATACTGGATCGAGATATCCGAAAAGGCCGGTATCATCTCTGCCGATTCTGCAAAAAGCATCATGCATGACTGCGGTAATATTCGCAGGATGCTCATTTCATCTATAAATACCGCAAAGGAAAACGGGAGCAAGTTAGGCTGACTAACCGGTGCGGCATATCTCCCGGTTGAAATCATCAGCGGCGTATGGTATTTTATAATAAACAATAACAATATATATTGCCGCAAAGGAGACGCATTATGCCTGAGTCCTATCAGAACCCTGCCGGGCAAACTAAATTTGAAAGCTTTATCCGCTGGTTCTTTTTGATCGTTTTCACCTGCGTGATCCTTTTCCTCTTCTTTCTGGCACTGACAAAAAGCACCGCGATCGACATTGACGAGGTCTGCCACATCCTTGCCGATAATCCCATCAAGGGCTTGGCGGTGATTCTTATCGGCATGGCCGCGGTCTGTATACTGAAGGAATATACCCTGAAACACCCCCCCGTCTGCCCGCCAGCGCAGGCACGAAGGATCATGTGCGGCATTCTCGCCTTTGTTGGCTTCTGCTGGGTCACGGTGATCCTGCTGTATGACCTGCGCCCCTGGGCCGATCAGGCCTACGCCTGCCGGGTCGCCATGGAGCTGCGCCTCGGGGACTACTCCGCCTTCGAGCCCGGCGGCTACCTCGACCGCTATCCCAACAATGCCGGGATGGTGCTGGTGATGTATTACCTGTCCTTCTTTTTCGGGCCGCAGTGCTACCGGGTCTTTCAACTTCTGAACGTCGGCATGATGCTGGCGGGCATCGTGCTGCTCTATAAGCTCTCAGACAAGCTTTTCCCGGAGGCTTCCCGGTTTTCGCGTTTTCTGACATTTTTGCTGGCCGCCGTATTCACGCCGTATCAGTATTACACAACGTTTGTATACGGCACTGTCGGCGGTTACACGCTGGTGCTGCTGGCGGTATACTGCGCGTACCTGTTCTGGGAAGGGCACAGATTCCGTTATGCCATTTTCGCCGCCCTTGCGATCGCCGCGGCGGTCGTGCTCAAGCAGAATTATTATATTGAGTTTATCGCGCTGCTGATCTTTTTCGTGATAGACCTGCTGAAAACAAAGTCGGGAAAAAGCCTTCTCGCGCTCGTCGTTCTTATCGCCGCGGCAGCGGCAAGCGGCTTTATGGCGCGGCAGGTTCTGACACATATCACCGGAATGCCCCTCGGCGGCGGCGTTCCCTCCTCCTCGTGGATCCAGATGGGGCTGACAAGCGGGTCGGATACACCCTTGCAGCACAAGGAAGATGCCCTCGGGCCGGGCTGGTACGACGAGTATAATTACGATATCTACACCGAAAATGACTTCGACAGCGATCGTACCGCGCAGGCGGTCAAAGAGGATCTGCGGCATACTGCGGACTACTATGCAGCGCATCCCTCACAGCTTGCGGACTTTCTCTGCCGCAAGGTCATCACTATGTGGACAGCCCCATGCTTTGAGGGGCCATGGCTCCAGCGGAACACAGCATGGTTCAGCGAAGGCAGTCTCTACAACGAGACGAACGCGGAATTCAAGCTCTTCGATCTGTTCCAGACCTTTATTCTCTTCGGCGTTCTGGCTTATCTGCTCATAAACGCCAAGACCTTAAAGCTCAACACCCTGCTGCTTCCCGCGGCGTTCATCGGCGGCTTTGTTTTTCTCCTGTTCTGGGAAGCTAAGGCGCAGTATACCGTCGCTTATTTCTATTCGCTGATTCCCTTTGCCGGGGCAGGTATTGACGGGCTTGCGTGCAGACTCAGGGAGACTAAAGTTTTCGGCATGATCACTCGTTTAGGGCAACGCAAAAACTGAAAAGCGCAGCATATGACGATACCCCCGATCAGCCGATCGAGGGTATCGTCATATTCACGCCGAGAGGTGGTGCGAACCGGAGAGGAGACGGCGCCATATCAGTTTTGAGGAGTCGATAATATACCGGCAGTCCGTCTGCACGGTGCCCGCGCCCTTGAGATAGCGTTCATGCAGGGCGTCAACGTCCCGTATGCCCCGGAGCTTCTGCTCGCCGCGCTCGGCAAGCTCCTTCAGGTGCTCGGCGAAATTCGCGTGCAGCTGCTTTTCATACTTGATATGCTCCGCCATCGAGCCGCCGAACACGCTGTTGTGCGGATATGTAAAGCTGTCGACAGCATAGTGGATAAGCGTACCGAGCGAAAACCACTGCCACAGGGAATGCACACCGCTGTTTGAGAGACGGTGCATGAGCTTATGGCGGTGCTTGCTGGAATTATCCGCATGGTGACCGTGCAGGAACTCATGCTTTATAGAGCCGCGCGCGTATGTAAATGGGTTTATATCCGGTTCAACGCAGCCGAACAGGAACGCGAGGCGCTGTATACCGCTGAGCTTTGTATCCTTCTGCGCGAGTAAAAGCTTGCCTATCTGTAAATGATCCTTTTTCTTCATAAGAGCCTCCTGCGGTCTTACCGCAGTGCATGGTATACTCCTTATCCGCGCAATGGTCAAGCATATTTTATGAACAATTTAATGTAAAGAGCCGCCCTATGCGTCTTACATAGGGCGGCGTAAATCTTCATATTCCGTTTTATTCAAGCCCGTTCAGGGAAAACTCAAACTGCATCGCAAGCGCACGGAACAGCTCGCGCATGACCTGCTCCGATATTCCGCGGATGTCGAGCCCTGAGATGGAGCCGATGATCTTTTCCTGTTCTTCTTCCGGGACCTTAAATGCACTCATAGTCATAGCGAGGAAGCGGCTCAGCTTCTTTTCAAGCGTAAAATACTTATCGCATTTGCGCGCCATATAGCCACGCATTATCCCCGCCGTGCCTATTTCAAGCTCATAAAAATCGCTCTCGGTATAACCGGGCAGATACGGCGAAAAGATGTGATACAATTCCTCGGAGGTATGCTCATGAATATAATCCATGGCCTCCTGATGCGTATAGGCCTCAAGATATATCTCGCGCAGGTTCTCGTTAAGCTCCGTCAGCGTCATCTGTATGGAGGTCTCCACCGCATATACAAACACTGGTGAAGCATTCTCCCCGGCGATCTTTCGCGCCACTCCGAACTGATTGCCGAACATAAACTCTACGAGCTCGACCAGTACTCCGTCCTTCGCACGGAAGATATTCTGAAAGGTACTGGCCGAGACATCTGCCTCACGAATTATCTCCGCAACGGTCGTGCCCTTGTATCCCTTTTCAAGAAACAGCCTTACACAAGCGGTAAGTATCCGCTTCTTCGCCGGAAGACTTGCGCTTGTTATAGCCATGCCGTCAACCCCTTTCCTGCAGCTTGCCTTTCAAATCTTGACAGCTTATACTACAACATTTTTTGCCTCATTGCAAGACTCTTTATGCTCTCTTATCGCATCGGCTATGTACTATACCATATTTTTACAAGCAAAAATTCCCTGTTTTCTCAATGGAAACAGGGATTTTTTTGCTTATTATCAGTCTTTATTCCGCCTCAGGCAGTGCCGGTGCGGGCTGCTTTTTGGGCTTTCCGAGCAGGAGCGTCAGCACACCGAGACCGAGCGGCACGGCGACGAGGCCGGTAATGAAGCTGAGTCCGGGTACGCAATAGACGATCCGCCACGCCAGAAGGCCAATCGGAAGCTCCGCAAAATAGCAGGGCGCTTTCCTGAGCGCGCGGCGCCAGATAAGCATGCCGATGAAAAAGCTCAGGAACACCGGAGAAGCAACGATCGCCGCGGCATAGACGAGCAGCAGCACGAAGGCGAGCCGCAGTCCTATGTTCGTTATCATCAGCAGCACCGCCGCGACGGGCAGCCCGGCCAGCACCGCAAAGCCGATGCCGAAGGCTCTGGCGTAATCGCCGAAAGCCGCGCCGTAATACTTGGAGTCGAGCTTTTCCCACATCGGGGTGAGCCACAGCAGCGCGAACGCCACAGCCGCCGCGCCGAGATAGCTCAGCACAACGCCGAGAGCCTTGCTGCCGACGCTTTTATGAGCGGACGCGGGCGCGTTCTCTATCTCCTCATATACCTCCGCGACGGAGAGCACCGACTTCGGCGCGCTCACCTGAGTATTGCTGCCATAGTGTACGGTGCCGCCGATCTTGGTACTGTCGCTTATCACGACCTTGTCGGCGCTCAGATACAGGTCGCCTCCGATGCTGCCGTCGATAACGACGGAGCCTGCGGCAATGTACGCGCTGCGCTCAATGCTGCCTCTTATCTCAACAGTGCTGCCCGCGGCGAAAAGGTCGCGCCCGACGCTGCCGAATATGTACACATTATTGCCCGCGGCAAAGGCATCGTTCTCAGCACCGCCGCTGAAGACAAGCTGGTTGCCTGCGGCCATGAGGTACTCGCAGCTGCCCTGTACCTGCACATCGCTGCCCGCGGCAAACTGCACGCCCCTGACCTCTGCCGAGCTATCCACGCTGCCGCCGGCGGTGAACAGGGAGCCGTCATAGCTGCCGGCGGCGCTGCCCTCAGCAAAGCCAGCGCCGGAGGCATCCGCAAAGGCGGGGCCGGTCATCGCCGTCAGCATTGCCAGCGTCAGAACGAGCGCCAGCACAAATCCGATTTTTTTCATTTTGTCCTATTCCTCCATCCCTTTGTTCGTTATACTCTTAACATAAGACTCTTTCCATTAATTGTCAACAGATATCTGTCGTATGAATTTATTAATTTTCATTAAGGTGCAGCTGCAAATACCAATTTCGTCCGGGTCTTGAAAAAGTCACAATTTTAATATATGCTCTTAAATGTAAAACCTTGTCCATGAAAGAGGTCGATCAAATGAAAGCTCAGAAATTTATAGCTATATTGCTGGCGCTGCTGCTGTCGGCGGCGCTGTTCCCCGCGGCCTACGCACAGGAACCGGAGACTCCGTCCGAGGTCGAGACCGGCGAGGCAACGTCGGAGCCTACCGAGGAGCCCGAAGTCTCGCCCACCGAAACACCGTCTGTGGATCCCACGGCAGAGCCGACCGTAACTCCGACGGCGGCCCCGACGATAGAGCCGACCGCTGCTCCGACGGCCACGCCCTCCGTGCCGATAATAACCAAGCAGCCCACCGGTGAGGCGCTCAGAGCGGGGGAGTCCGCCATGTTTGTCGCCCGCGCGGATAACTATTCATGGTGCGCATGGCGCTTTTATGACAAGAACGGCACCGAGATAGTCTTTGACAAGATATGGGGCTACTTCCCCAATCTTAAAGTCAGCGGCGGAAACAGCGAGGTATTCACTATCGCGAACGTCCCCAAAGACATGGACGGCTGGACTGTAGCCTGCCTGTTCAGCAGCGAGGACGGAGAGTGGGAGTACACGGACTCTGTAAAGATAACCGTCACCGCCGCTGCCGCCACAGCTTCGCCCAAGCCTACCGCAACGCCGAAGCCGAGCGCATCGCCATCGGCCAAACCCTCGCCCACTGTAAGCCCGCTGCCAAGCGTATCGCCGTCCGCCACAGCTCTGCCGTCTCCGACAACGAGCGCGGCGCCTGTTAAGGAGGCAAGCGCCGGTGCGCTTATAGCCGCAGCTGTGGTAAGCATCATGGCAATAATCGCCGCGATCGTCATGGCTATTATGCTGACCTCCAAGCGCAGCAGGAAAAAGTCTAAGCACTCAAAGCACTGACATCTCTTGGCGGCATTAGCATCCCTTGCCTCTCCCCTTGGGAGAGGTGGCCGAGCTCCGCGAGGCCGGAGAGGGCGAATTTGATCTTATCATTCAAAAAAGCGCTTTTACCACCTTGCCGCGTTAGGGGTTGCGGAAAAGCGGCATACCGCTTTTCCCCTCTCAGTCAGCCTTGCGGCTGACAGCTCTCCCAGAGGGAGAGCCAAGTGCTGTACCCTGCTGCATAGCATGTTGTCATGATAAGTGGAGCGTATCGTTACCGATACGCTCCATTAACTGTTTTACGACTACCCATCAAAACAATTGGAGCTTTTTCTACACCAACCCCGCAAAAAGCGCTTTTTCTTTGCATTGTTCACAAGTCATTATTGATTTCTCACTACGCTGCTGATATAATATTTGACATGTTATGTAACCCTATTTGAAAGTGGGTGTGACTATGAACACAGTCGGGCTGCTTCTCCCGATAATTATTGTCCTTGCCGTTATTGCGGCGCTCGTGATCTCCTGGTTTGTCGCAGGTGAGTTCTTCAGGATCGCTGAGGATAAGGGCTATCATGAGCGCAAGTATTTCTGGATATCATTCCTTCTCGGCTTTGTCGGTTACCTGCTGATAGCCGCCATGCCCGACAGAAGCGTGGGGCAGAGCGTCGTCAGCAATGACGAGCTGCCCGAGCTTTAAGGAGGGAACACAATGGCGGAAAGATATACAAGGCTTTATACCCTGCCGGAAAACCTTTACACGGAAGGCGCGCCGCTTGTCATCGCGGCGGGAGCGCTGCTCAAGGATAACCAGACCGGCAAGGTGCTGGCACAGCTCAAGTACCGCTCCATAAGCAGCCGTCCCATCCGCGCGATAAAGGTGCTCATCACCGGGTACGATATGGCCAAGGCCGTCGTCTGCCGCGAGGAGCACCAGTACCTCGACCTCGAGATAGGGCGCGACGAATTTTGGGGCTCGAAGGAGGCTGTCTACCTCCCCGACCGTTCGGTGCGCTCGTACTCCGCGGCGGTGCTTGCGGTCTATTATGCCGACGGCGGCAGCTACGTCTCCGATTCTCAGCGCTGGGAGCCGCTGCATGAGCAGGCCGGGCTCGACACAAAGCTCTGGGACAAGGAGCTTGTGAAGCAGTACCAGCTCGACACCACGCCGAAGAGCGTCTTTGTGCCCATGCGCCAGAAGGATCTGTGGCTGTGCGCCTGCGGCGAGATAAACCGTGACGGCGAGCGCTGCCACGTATGCGCGCAGGAGCTGGGCGCGCTCACCGCGAAGCTCAATGTCGACCGGCTCCGCGAGGAAAAAGCGGAACGGCTCCGCCGCGAGGAGGAGCATGCCTCAGTTGTCGACGCCGTGCGTGACGCGCACGCGAAAAAGGCAAAGAGGATAGCCCTCATCGCAGCACCTATCGCAGTCATCGCCGCGGCAGCGATAGCCTTCTCCGTGATATCCTCCAAAAACGCCCGCGCTTATGACGAAGCTCTCGCTCTGCTCGACGCCGGGCGCTACAATGAAGCTGACGTCGCCTTCACAAAGCTCGGCAATTATAAGGACAGCGCGGAAAAGGCCGAGGAAGCCGCTGGCATGGGGCAGGAAAACACCGCCTACACCAAGGCATGCAAGCTCCTTGAGGACAAGAGCTACGACGAAGCGCACAACGCGTTTATCGCCCTCGGCGACTATGAGGACTCCGCTGAAAAGGCGCTCGAAGCGCTGTACCAAAAGGCGGATGAACTTCTCACTGACGGCAGCTTTGACGAGGCGCGCGAGGTATACATTGAGCTCGGCGACTACTGCGACAGCGCGGAAAAGGCCGACGGCTTTGTCCAGCGCAAGGTCAGCATGACGACAAGCTATGACGAGAGCTGCTCCGGTCCGCTGACGACGACCTACGCCTACAGCAGTGACGGCGTTCTGCTGTCAGAGACGCGGCTCTATTCCGAGTACCCCACGATGGATGACCAGACCTTTGAGTACAAATATGCGCCCGACGGCAGCTACACCCTCACGCGCGATCAGGTCTCCTCCGTCTATGACGACCACGGGAACCTGCTCGGTCAGGGCGGCGTGTTCCAATATGACTACGTGTACGAATACTATGACGACGGTACGCTCTGCTCCTGCACCGCTCTTGCCGACGGCAGCGAGGACACGCTCTGGGTCAAGGAATACGACCGTCAGGGCAGCATGGACAGATACATCGAAGCCGACGGCACGGCTTACGACTTCGTTAACACCTACAAGGGCAATCTCCTGTATCAGCAGGATAAATACGACGCGAGCGGCGCTCTGGTCGGGAACATCAAATACGATTACGACGACGAGGGGCGGCTTACAAAGAAGACCGTCATTGAAAACGGCAACGTCAGCAAGGCCGTTGTGACCGATTTCGTCTACGGCTATGTCTACGCGCCCGACGCGAAGGCCGCCGAGGAAGCAAAGAAGGCTTCGGCCGAGGAGGAAGCAAGGCTCGCCGCCGAAGCCGCCGCGCAGAGTGAGGAAGCGGACAGCGCGGAAGATGCGGCGGAAACCGCCGAGCCGGAAGCCACCGCGGAAGCCGCGCAATAGACACGCAATTACAGATTGGAAAAAGCCTCGCAGAGTTTTTTGCCCGCAGGCAAAAAATCAATTAAATCCATTTTCTCCGGCGGCGTGTACGTCGGAGAAAATACTTCTCACGAAGTGAGTGTCGAATTGTCCGCTGTAAGCGGACAATGAGGCGCGGAACGGAGTGCAGCCCCTTTTGCCAAAGAGCCTCTTCGAGGTTCTTTGGCAAAAAGATATGTTTACAGTTCATTCACTTGACTTTAGGGGCCTGGTGTGTTAGTCTAATCGAGGATACATTGACGCTGCTCTGTCGGCTGCTGTTCCCACCGGGGATCGGGCAAACGACAGGCAGCATATTTTTTTGCGAAAGAAAGAGGAATTGATTCAAAATGGCAGATTACGACGTAATAGTTATCGGCGCGGGCCCCGGAGGTATCTTCTCCGCTTATGAGCTGGTCAAGGCAAACCGCGGTCTCAAGGTCGCGGTGTTCGAGCTTGGCCGCCCGCTGGATAAGCGCAGATGCCCCATCGACGGCAAAAAGATCAAGTCCTGCGTCAAGTGCAATATCTGCAATATAATGAGCGGCTTCGGCGGCGCAGGAGCTTTCTCCGACGGTAAGTACAACATCACAAACCAGTTCGGCGGCACACTCTATGAGCACGTCGGCAAGCAGGAAGCCATCGACCTCATGATGTACGTCGACGAGATAAACCGCACCCACGGCGGCGAGGGCACGAAGCTCTATTCCACCGCGAACACCGGCATCAAGCGCATGTGCCTTGAAAACGGCCTGCACCTGCTGGACGCGCAGGTGCGTCACCTCGGCACCGATATAAACTACGTCGTGCTGGAGAACATATATAACGAGCTCAAGGACAGCGTGGACTTTCACTTTGAGTCCGCCGTCACAGGCGTCGCCAAGGTCGATTGCGGCTATGAAGTGCAGCTCGGCAATGAGAGCTACACCTGCACCGACTGCATTATCTCCGTCGGTCGCAGCGGCAGCAAGTGGATGGAATCCGTCTGCTCCTCGCTGGATATCCCGACCAAGTCCAACCGCGTCGATATCGGCGTGCGCGTCGAGCTGCCCGCGGAGATATTCTCCCACCTCACCGATGAACTGTACGAGAGCAAGATAGTCTACCGCACGGAGAAGTTCGAGGATCTGGTGCGTACCTTCTGCATGAACCCGCACGGCGTCGTCGTCAACGAGAACACCAACGGCATCGTCACCGTCAACGGCCACAGCTATGAGGATCCCGCAAAGCACACCGAGAACACCAATTTCGCCCTGCTCGTCTCCAAGCACTTCTCCGAGCCGTTCAAGGACTCCAACGGCTATGGCGAGAGCATCGCGCGCCTGTCGAATATGCTCGGCGGCGGCGTCATGGTGCAGCGCTTTGGCGACCTTGTCCGCGGCCGCCGCAGCACCGAGCGCAGGATCCAGGAGAACTTCGTCACGCCGACCCTTGCCGCCACTCCCGGCGACCTGAGCCTTGTCATCCCCAAGCGTATTCTCGACGGCATCATCGAGATGATCTACGCCCTTGACAAGATTGCCCCCGGCACCGCCAATGATGACACTCTGCTCTACGGCGTTGAGGTCAAGTTCTATAACATGGAAGTCGAGATAGACGACGACCTCCAGACCAAGTGCCCCGGTCTGTATGTCATCGGCGACTGCTCCGGCGTCACGCACTCCCTGTCCCACGCCTCCGCAAGCGGCGTGCATGTGGCGCGCCACATTCTGTCCAAGCACTAAGCATTAAATTATAGGGCAATACCGTCTGCGTGGTATTGCCCTTGATTTTTTAATATTATGCGTGTATATTTGGAACGTATTTTCAAATCTATAGTATCCCTGCTTTCAGGAGGGCACCGCATGGCAAAGAAGCAGAATTTCATACACGGCGCGGCGATACTCACCGTCGGCGTTATCATAATGAAGCTGCTGGGCTTCATCTATAAAATACCTCTCGGCAACATACTGGGCGACGAAGGCTATTCCATGTTCACCAGCGCCTACAGTATCTATTTCATTTTCTTCACTCTGGCGACAGCGGGTCTTCCCGTCGCGCTCTCGCGCCTCATCGCCGAGGCCGACGCGAACGGCCGCGCAAAGCAGGAGGAAAAAACCTTCCGCGTCGCACTCGCGACCTTCGCGGTGATAGGCGTCGTCTTCGCACTGATACTGTTCCTGTTCCCGGAATGGCTCGCCGCGAAGTACCTTGAAAACCCCGACGCCGCGCTGAGCATAAAGGCCATGGCGCCGTCGATACTGCTGGTGTGCCTTGTCTCCGCCTACCGCGGCTACTGTCAGGGCAACGGCAACATGATCCCCACGACGGTGGATGAAGTGCTCGAAGTTCTGTTCAAAGTTATCTCCGGGCTTATCCTCGCCTCGTGCCTGCTCAGAGCCGGTTACGGCAAGCCCGTGGGCTCTGCCGGCGCGATACTCGGCGTCTCCATCGGCTCGGTCATTTCTCTGCTGTATATGATAATATACAAGCGCCGCCATTACTCCGAGCTGTCCGCCTCCTACACCGCCGGTATCCACGACCCGAACGACACGCCTGACGATGATGAGGTCGTCGACTCCGCGTGGAAGATCGTCAAGGACATTCTCTCCATCGGCATCCCCATTGCCTTCGGCGCGTGCATCATGGCCATCCTCAACTCTGTTGACTCCAAGCTCTGCATGAACCGTCTCCAGTCCGCCGCGGGCTTCTCCTATTATCAGGCGAAGGTGCTCTACGGCGTGTACGGCAAGGCGCAGACGCTCTTTAATCTCCCCGCAGCCTTCATCACGCCGCTCACGATAGCGATCGTCCCTGAGATATCCGGCGCTATCGCCAAGGGCGCCAACGCCGCCGCGCGCAAGACCTCGGCGGATGCCATGCGTATCTCCGCCGTCATCAGCCTGCCGATGGGCGTAGGGCTCATGGTCCTTGCCTACCCGATAATGAACGTCCTCTACCCCAACAGCAACGCCGCGGGTCCGGGACTTCTGGCGGTAATGGGCGCGGCCTCGTTCTTCGTCTGCACGGTGCTGATGGAGAACGCTATCCTTCAGGCCTCCGGGCACGAAAAGCTCACGATGGTCACGATGATAAGCGGCGGGCTTGTGAAGATCATCGTCAACTGGTTCCTCGTCGCGCAGCGCTCCATCAACATATACGGCGCGCCTGTCGGGACTCTCGTCAGCTACGTCGTAATGGCGCTGATGAACTACATCTTTATCTGCGTCGCCCTCAAGCACCGCCCGAAGCTCTTCGGTATCTTTGCCCGTCCCCTCGCCTCAAGTGTCCTCATGGGTGCGGCAGCTTGGGCAATATATGGCCTGTGCTCGCGCTTTATAGGTGCGGTTTCGTGGTCGCGCATCGCGCTGTGCATGCTCGCGGCTATCGCCGTTGCTGTGATAGTGTACCTTGTGTCGACCATCGCGCTCCGCTCCATCACCAAGGAGGACATGAAGCTAATCCCCGGCGGTGAAAAAATCGCGAATTTCTTACACATTCGTTAATTTTTTATGTGAAACTCTCGTTATATTGCAATTTTCTCTTGATAAACAGAGAAAAGTGTGGTAGAGTTTGTCTGCTGTCCGAACAGCGGGCAGTACGGCAATGAGTATTCCACCGCCTTTTGGGGAACACTCCAATAAACAGGCATCAGCCGTAGAATCAATTAGGAGGAAATATATAATGAATAAGGCAGAACTCGTAGCAGCCGTCGCAGAGAAGACCGCTCTTTCCAAGAAGGACAGCGAAAAGGCTGTTAACGCAGCATTCGAGGCCATTACCGCAGCTCTCGTCGGCGGTGACAAGGTTCAGCTCGTCGGCTTTGGCGCATTTGAGGTCAAGGAGCGCAACGCACGCGTTGGCCGCAACCCCAAGACCAAGGAAGAGATCCAGATCCCCGCAAGCCGCGTTCCCGTTTTCAAGGCCGGTAAGGCTCTGAAGGACGTCGTCGCAAAGTAAGAATAAGCTTTGATTTTCAGCCGCCTTTCCGTTCAGAAAAGGCGGCTGTTTTATA
>CAKTKV010000017.1 GCA_934572355.1 uncultured Oscillospiraceae bacterium | reverse complement strand
GCCGCGCGCATCGACGGCGCAAGCTCATGGCAGACGCTGTGGAAGGTCACGATCCCGAACGTCATGCCGTCCATCACGATCTGCACCTTCCTCACGCTAACCAATTCCTTCAAGCTCTTCGACCAGAACCTTGCACTCACCGCAGGGCGTCCGTTCGTTCAGGCCGGGGGCGAGACACTAAAAACGACAGAAATGCTCGCGCTCAATATCTATAACGCGTTCTATGCCAGCTCCACGAACCGCGGCATGGGTCAGGCCAAGGCCGTCGTGTTCTTCATCCTCGTGAGCGTTATAAGTATTCTCCAGCTCAAATCCAGCAGAGACAAGGAGGTTCAGCAGTAATGGCAAAGTCAACTACTCTCAACAGCAAAACAAACCGCGGCAAGACCGCGCTGACCGTGCTCTTTGCCGCCGTCGCGCTGTTCTACCTCATGCCCATTATCCTTGTCCTGATAAACTCCTTCAAGGATAACGCCCATGTAAATACCGATACCTTCGCTCTGCCGAACAGCGAATCCTTCGTCGGCTTTGCAAACTACGAAAAGGGTATGACCTTCGGCAGCTACCCCTTCCTCAAGTCCGTACTCTTCAGCTTGCTCATAACGGTCATTTCCTCAGGGCTGATACTCATCTGCACCTCAATGGCCGCGTGGTATATCTCCCGGGTCGGCACGCTTTTCAGCAAAATAGTGTACTATCTCTGCGTGTTCTCCATGGTCGTCCCGTTCCAGATGGTCATGTTCAACCTCGCAAAGACGGCGGACACCCTGAAGCTGAACGCGCCGTGGACGATCCCGATAATCTACCTCGGCTTCGGCGCGGGGCTTGCGGTGTTCATGTTCTCAGGCTTTATAAAGAGCATCCCGCTTGAAATTGAGGAAGCCGCAGCAATAGACGGCTGCGGGCCTATCCGCACCTTCTTCTCCGTCGTTCTCCCAATGCTCAAGCCTACGCTCATTTCTGTCGGCGTGCTCGAGATAATGTGGATCTGGAACGACTACCTCCTCCCCTACCTCGTCCTCGACAGGAAGCTCTACATGACCATACCCATCCACATCCAGTACCTCAAGGGCAGCTATGGCTCCGTTGACATGGGCGCGACGATGGCAATGATAATGCTGAGCATAATTCCCGTCATCGTGTTCTATCTCAGCTGCCAGAAGCACATCATCAAGGGCGTCGCCGCCGGTGCGGTCAAGGGCTGATACATCGCGATACATCAGATATTCTTCACATTCCGAAAAGCAGGTGATCTTCATGAACCGCTCAAGCGGTGTTCTCATGGCCATGAGCTCTCTGCCGTCCAATTACGGCATCGGTACGATGGGCAAATGCGCTTATAAATTTGTTGATTTTCTCAAGGCCGCCGGACAGAAGTACTGGCAGTTCCTCCCGCTCGGTACTACGAGCTACGGGGACAGTCCCTATCAGTCCTTCTCCTCCTTCGCCGGCAACCCCTATTATATCGACCTCGACCTTCTCATAAAGGACGGGCTTCTCAAGCGCAGCGAGCTTGAGGGCATCGACTGGGGCAGCGATCCGGAACATGTGGACTACGGCCGCATCTTCGAAAACCGCTACCGTGTCCTGCGTCTTGCCTATGAGCGCGGCGCGGAAAAGCTCTCCGCAGAGCTTGAGAGCTTCCGCCGTGAAAACGGCTGGCTCGAAAACTATGCGCTCTATATGTCCCTCAAGTCGCACTTCGGCATGCTCAGCTGGACGGAGTGGCCGGAGGAGGATATCCGTCTGCACAAGCCCGAGGCCGTCGCGAAATACTCGGAGCTGCTGCGCGACGAGATAGCCTTCCACGTGTTCATCCAGTACCTCTTCTTCAAGCAGTGGGACGCCCTGCGCAGCTACGCGCGCGAGGCCGGGGTGAGCTTCATCGGCGATATCCCCATATATGTCCCGCTGGACTCCGCCGACGTGTGGAGCGAGCCGCGCTTCTTCCAGCTCGACAAGGACAATGTACCCACCGAGGTCGCCGGCGTTCCGCCCGATGACTTCACCGAGGACGGCCAGCTCTGGGGCAATCCTCTCTACGATTGGGACGCTATGAAGGCCGACGGCTACGGCTGGTGGATACGCCGCATCGACGGCGCGAGGAAGCTCTATGACGTGATACGCATCGACCATTTCCGCGGCTTTGAGAGCTACTGGGCTGTCCCGAGCGATGAAACGACCGCGAAGAACGGGCACTGGAAACCCGGCCCCGGCATGGATCTTGTCAGCGTGCTGACCTCATGGTTCCATGACCTGAGCTTCATCGCCGAGGATCTCGGGTACACCACCCCCGGCGTCAGAGCGCTGCTCTCCGATTCGGGTCTTCCCGGCATGAAGGTGCTGCAATTCGCGTTCGACGCGCACGGCGAGTCGGATTTTCTGCCGCACAAGTGCACTCGAAACAGCGTCTGCTATATCGGCACGCACGATAACGACACTGTGAACGGCTGGCTCGAAACCGTCTCCGCTGCCGACCGTAAATTTGCCGAGCGCTATATGCACATCACCGCCGACGAGGGCTGGTGCTGGGGCATGATCCGCACAGGCATGTCGACCGTGTCCGACCTCTTTGTCGTGCAGATGCAGGATATTCTCGAACTGCCCGGCAGCGCAAGGATGAACACCCCCGGTACGCTGGGTACGAACTGGCAGTGGCGCATGCTCCCGGGCGCTGACAACAAGCGTCTCGCAAAGCGTCTGCGCATATACACCGAGACCTTCCGCCGCCTGTAATTCAGTCTTTTTTCATTTCTTTTTTCCTTTATACAAGGCGCCCCTGCCGTCTGGCAGGGGCGCTGAGTTTAGAATGTTTCCTTATATGAACTTATCTATGGCGTCGTTGAGGTGCTGGAGGCTGTCGCCGTCGCCGTTGTCGGCGTCGCTGATGCAGTGCTCGATATGATCCTTCAGGATTATCTTGGCCGTGTTATTGAGTGCTGAGCGCACTGCCGCAAGCTGGATCAGCACATCGGTGCAGTCCCGCCCTTCCTCGACCATGCGCTTCACGGACTCAAGGTGTCCGATGGCGCGGGCAAGCCGATTCACGACGGCCTTAGTCTGCGTGTGCGTGTGCCCGTGCCCATGCTCGTGGGTGTGGGTGTGTGCGTGGACATGCCCGTCACCGTGGTCGTGATAATATAGCTCCCCGGTTTCGTGCTCCTCGGGAAGCGCGTTTATGTTCTCATCTGTCATAACATTTCCTCTTTTATAAAGGACACGCCAAAGGCCAGACGGCCTTTTGGCGTGTCCTCGGTTATGATGTGTATTTTACATGAAGCCTGTCTGCAAGTCAAGCCCCGGTGCGCGCACGGTCGGCGCAGTGCTTCACAGCGGTGTATATCTCCTCAAGCACGCCGTCATAATCCGTCTCTGTTTCGTCGTCCGACACGTCCGGTGCGGGATCCGGGGCAATCGTCTCGATCGTCGCGGTGAAGTCGCTCAGCGCGGCATAGAAGCTTCTGCCGTCGAGAGCCTTGTATATGTATGCAAACCAGCCGTCAGCGTCGGGTCCGAAGAGAATAGTGTCGCCCGGGATGGTCTTGACCTTGCCGATATACGGCGCGCCGAGCGCGGTGCTCATGCCGCGTATGCCGCAGTAAAGCTCCTCGATGGTCATTTCCTTCGGACAGGGAATCATCTTCATGCCATCGGTCGTCTCGTTGAAGCTCTTGGGCGAAGCCGCGATCCAGAGCGCGCCGCCGGCAATGAGCACAATGGTGCCGATAACAACAGCGTCCTTGATTATAAGCGCGATGCCGCCGATGACCAGCAGCGCGCCGAGTATGCGGAGAATGAAATACTTCGTCCTGCCGTGTGAGTCAAGCTCGTTGACGACGGCGGCTTCATCGCGCAGCTTCCCGGCAGCAGTTGAAACCACCGAGGGCTTATCTTCGGGCAGCGCACCGCCCTTGCGCACATTGATGATGTCGCGCACGGCGGCATAGGCCGCCCAAACAAAAGCGACAAAGGCTGCGGGCACAAAGATAAAGAACGCTATCGCGCCGAACGCGCCGCCGGATTCCCCGTCGCCATACGCGGCAGGCAGCGCGAACAGGATCGCAAGAATGAGGCAGTATATGAACCAACGGAATCTTTTGAGGCAAATTTTCCAGAGCATATCATACGTCTCCTATATTTTGATGTTTCCACTTTACATCATTGCGGCAGCGAGGTCAACAGTTTCTGCGCAAAAATTAATAATTCGTGACTTGAAAAGCATGCGCGGCGAGGGGCATAATGCTATAATAAACTTCGAAGAAACAGGGTGTATCTCATGGATCAGGACAAAACCTTTCTCGGCACAGAGCCTGTCGGCAAGCTGCTTCTGAAGCTTGCCGTGCCGACGGTCATCGCGCAGCTGGTGAACATGCTCTATAACATCGTCGACCGCATATATATCGGGCACATGCCCGGGGACGGCAGCCTTGCGCTGACGGGCGTCGGCGTATGCATGCCGATCATCCTCGTCGTGTCGGCCTTCGCGTCCTTCTCCGCGACGGGCGGCGCGCCGCGCGCATCGATATTTATGGGGCGCGGCGACCACGACAGCGCCGAGAAGACCCTCGGCGGCTGCTTTACGCTTCAGCTCTGCATTTCCGCGGTGCTGACGGCGGCGCTGCTGATATGGGGACGCGACCTGCTGCTGGCCTTCGGCGCGAGCGAGAACACCATCGGCTACGCCGCGGACTACATGAACATCTACGCGCTGGGTACGGTGTTCGTGCAGCTGACGCTCGGCATGAACGCCTTCATCACGGCGCAGGGCTTTGCAAGCGTCGGTATGTACACAGTGCTCATCGGCGCGGTGACTAACATCGTGCTCGACCCGGTGTTCATCTTCGCCCTCGGCATGGGCGTGCGCGGCGCGGCGCTCGCGACGGTGATATCCCAGTGCCTGTCCTGCGTGTGGGTGCTCGCTTTTCTGCGCGGGAAAAAGACGATGCTCACTCTGCGCGCGGAGAACCTCTTCCCCGGGGCAAAGCTTGTGCTCCCCTGCGTCGCGCTCGGCGCGGCAAGCTTTGTGATGCAAGCGAGCGAGAGCGTCATCTCCGTGTGCTTCAATTCCTCCCTGCTCAAGTACGGCGGGGACATCGCGGTCGGCGCGATGACGATCCTCACAAGCGTAATGCAGCTTGCGATGCTGCCGCTCCAGGGCATCGCCCAGGGTGCGCAGCCTATACTCAGCTATAACTACGGCGCGCGCTCCGCTGAGCGCGTCAGGAGCACGTTCCGGCTGCTGCTCCGGGTCTGCCTGTGCTACTCGATAACGCTGTGGGCGCTCGTAATGCTCTTCCCCGGGCTTTTCGCGGGCATGTTCTCCTCAGACGCCGCGCTTATCCTGTTCACGAAAAAGGCGCTGCGCATATACTGCGGCGCGCTGTTCATGTTCGGGATACAGATTGCCTGCCAGATGACCTTCGTCTCGATAGGCTTCGCTGGCTGCTCGATAATAGTTGCGGTAATGCGTAAGTTCGTCCTGCTGCTGCCGCTGATATACATCATGCCGCATTTCATTGCAGACAAAACGACCGGAGTATATACGGCCGAGCCTGTCGCTGATCTCATCGCGGTCTGCTTCACGGCGGTGATGTTCTCCATCGAGTTTAAGAAAGCGATGAAAGCGCTCGATACCAAGGACGCGGGGCCTGTCTAAGATACGCTGCAAGACGTAGAAAAGCCGCATAGCACGGAAATGTGCTATGCGGCTTTTCGTATAGTTATAATACTGATCAGTAAATCTATTATATCTATAAAAACCCCAGCTTCTCTAGGGTTTCATCTCCCTTATTTTATAGTCGGCGATTTATTGCTGCTATTCTGCGTGTGCGCATCCGCGCACAAATCCCCGGAGCGATCCGCTCCGGGGATTTGTATATAAATTCTATTTCTTCTTCGGCGGGATACTCGTGCAGCTCGCTCGCTTTTTCATACAGCTCTTTTATCATGTTCTCACTCTTGCTTTTTTGGCAGCACTGCGATGCTCTTTGATGCTAGGTATCACCATCGGTGCGAAAAAATTAAGCCAATTTGCGACGGTTTGTACCGCTCCCGTAACAAATCGCACGAAACATATTGACAAGTCTGCGCCAATCGGTTATCATGTAGATATTAGTTCAAATATTTTAATCAAAATTTTTGAAGTTAACAAAGGAGCTGCTGTCGATGGATATTTTCACAAAGTGTGAAAACTTTACTCTCGCAAACGATTACAGAGAAAAGGGCATATATCCATATTTCCATGCGCTGGAATCGCGTCAGGATGTTGAGGTCATCATGGAGGGCAAGCGGCGCATAATGCTCGGCTCGAATAATTACCTTGGACTGACGACCCAGCCTGAGGTAGTGGAAGCCGGGGTAAAGGCATTTGAGCGGTATGGCACCGGCTGCTCCGGCTCACGTTTCCTCAACGGCACGCTTGAAATGCACCTTGAGCTTGAGGCGGAGCTGGCGAGCTTTGTGCACAAACAGAGCGCGGTCACGTTCTCGACCGGCTTTCAGTCAAACCTCGGCATAATCAGCGCGATAGTCGGACGTAACGACTATGTGATATGCGACCGCGAGAACCACGCCAGTATATATGACGGCTGTAAGCTGTCCTACGGAAAGATGCTGCGCTATAAGCACGCGGACATGGCCGACCTTGAAGCCCAGCTTCAGCGCGTTCCTGAGCAGAGCGGCATGCTGATCGTGACGGACGGCGTGTTCTCCATGGGCGGCGACATTGCCAAGCTCCCGGAGATCGTCGCTCTCGCGAAGAAGTACGGCGCGCGAGTGATGGTGGACGATGCGCACGGCCTCGGCGTTATCGGCGAGGGCGGCCGCGGGACTGCGAGTTATTTCGGCCTTGATGACGAGGTCGATATAATCATGGGCACGTTCTCAAAGTCCCTCGCCAGTCTCGGCGGATACATGGCCGCGAGCGAGCTTGTGTGCGACTATGTGCGCCACAATTCCAGACCCTTCATTTTCTCCGCCTCCATCCCGCCCAGTGCCTGCGCAACAGCACTGACAGCTCTGCGGTATATCGAGGCGCACCCGGAGCTGCCTAAGCGGCTTCTCTCACTCTCAAGCTACGCGAGAAACGGCCTAAAAGAGCGCGGGCTGCATATCCGCGAATCGCTTACGCCGATCATCCCGATATATACCTATCAGGCGGAAAACACGCTGAGAAAGGCAAAAGAGCTGTACGAAGCCGGTGTGTATGTTAACCCCGTCCTCCCACCGGCAACGGAGCCGACTGAGTGCCTTCTGCGCACGAGCTATATGGCGACGCACACTGAGGCGCTGCTCGACGAGGCGATGGACATAATCAAAGACGTTCTCTGCGGCGAGTAATCCAATACATCACCGTGCTTTCACTCACACATCAGGCGCGGAGACGCTCTCTATCGAAAACGGAGAAGACCGTATCATCCGGCCTTCTCCGTTTTCGCAATTCCAATTGTCTCTTTCCTGACTTCATTTCTTTTTCGGCGGGAGATCCGGCGGCTCTTCAAAGCGGACGGGCGTCTGCACGAACACCTTGTCGAGCGGCGCGGTGAGGATGAAGTCCCTTTTCTCGTCGCGGCTCAGTCCCTTCGGCGTATCAGCAGCGGCAAGCCTGACGCTCCTGCCGCTCTCACGGTCATAGAAATTGAACGCCGCCTCGTTGCTGTCACGCACTTCGAGACGCCCGTTGCCGACCGTCGTGCCGAAAACGACCTGTATCCCGTCAAGGTAACAAGCGCAGCTCTCAGCGATGCAGTACAGATTTGTTCCCTTTTTTTCAGGGCTCAGGATATCCAGCGCCGCAGCCGCGGCTCTCACTCCGATGGCAAGACCGGGGCAATAGTGCCCGTGCAGCTCTCCGGCTTTTTCATACAGCTCTTTTATCATGTTCTCCCTCCGGTTCTCCAATATATCCACGCCACTTTTGTGTTTATTTCGTCGTTTACATTGCCGTCGGCATCGCACATATCTTTGAGTCGCTCCAAAACAGCGGCACGCAGAGCGCCCGCGTTCGACTCCCCCGCAAAATAATTGCGGCACATATAATCTGCCATTTCCTCCGCGCCGCGCTCATCCGACCAATCGTAGCCGACATATTTAAGCTGCGGCTCATAGCCCGCGTCTGTCACCGCCTGAATAAGCGTGGCGCAGTCGGCCTTCAGATCGCCGGTATGTTTCGGGCGTGGCTCAACGCCTATTTCTTTCATAAGAACATCACGGAGCGGCTGACACCACTCATAGAAATTTGCCGTAAAGCACCATGAGCTTGTCATACGGCTCATTTTCTTGACGGTCGCTACATCGTGTATTGCAGGCGACATTGTGGATATCGCGAGGTCAAAGCCCTCCGCGAATGCCTCCTCCCTGCCGCTGATCTCATTGAAATCACAGCAGACTGCGCGCCACGTGGTCTTGTACGGTGCCATGTTCTCCCTCGCGTGGGCAATCATCTTTTCGGAAATGTCAGTCAGCGTCACGTCGCAGCCGAGTTGGGCGAGATATGCACCGTATTTGCCGACGCCGCAGCCGATGTCTATCACGCGGCAGCCCGGCGTGAGCATCCCGTTTTCCTGCCAGAAGCGCAGGAGCGCGGCATTATAATCGTTCAGTCCAAGGCGGAACACACTTTGATATTCGGACGCGGCCTCGTCCCATTTTGCGCGTTCATCCTTCATTGTCCGCACCCCAATCATCCTCGTGCATCACGACTACCGGCAGGCCATGTACAGTCTCAACATAAGCATGCATGCCGTATACCGGGAAGATGTTGTCATCTGACAGCACCTCTCTCCCGCCGTATCTGAACACGCTGCCGTCCTTCATAAGCAGGAATTTATCGCAGAAGCGCATGGCAAGACTCAGGTCATGTATGACCACGAGCACGGTTATCCCGCGCTCATCGGCTACCGTGCGCACAAGCTTCATCATCTCATGCTGGTTTCTCGGATCAAGATTGCTCGTCGGCTCATCAAGCACGAGCACCTTAGGCTCCTGCACAAGAGCTCGGGCGAGCATGACCTTCTGCAGCTCACCTCCGGACAGCTCGTCCACAGGCCGCAGACGCAGTTCGGCAAGGCCGACGCGCTCGATGACCCTGTCGCAGATGCTCACGTCTTCGTCGCCCACCGACCATTTTATGTACGGCTTGCGGCCAAGCAGGACGCAGTCAAACACCGTGGCCTGCGTCAGCTCATTTTTCTGCGCGACATATGCGATGTTCCGGGCAAGCTTTCTGCGTCCGAACTGCGCAATGTTCTCGCCGTCGAGCAGGACAGTGCCCGAACCCGGCATATTTATGCGGTTGATGCACGTGACAAGCGTGCTCTTGCCCGCGCCGTTATTGCCGAGGATTCCCACCAGCTCGCCGCTTTCTGCCGAAAAGCTGACTGTGTGCAGTATCTCTCTTTCTCCGTATGAAAAACTCAGGTTCTTGACTTCTATCATTTCATGCCGCCTCGCTTTATGATGAGGTAGAGGAACAGCGGCGCGCCCAGGAAAGAGGTCAGCGCACCTATGGGCAGCACCGTCGGCGACAGCAGCGTCCGCGAGACGATGTCCGACAGAATGAGCAGCGCCGAGCCGCACAGTGCCGAGGCTGGGATAAGGAAGCGGTAATCGTTGCCGAGAAAACGGCGCATGATATGCGGCGCGATAAGGCCGATGAAGCTTATGCAGCCGACGAACGCGACGGCCACGGAGGATATGAGCGCGCACAGCGCCATGCTGGAGAGTATGAGCGCGTCGACATGGACGCCGAGGCTCTTTGCCGTGCTCGTGCCGCTCTCCATCGCGTTATAGTTCCAGCGGTTATAGATGAAATATCCGAACGCGCCGAAGGTCAGTACCACGATTATGGCAATATCCCGCCACCCGGCGCGGCCAAGACTGCCGAAAGTCCAGTATACAACAGTCGCGACCATGACGTCATCGCAGAAATACTGAATGAGCGCCGTGCCGCCGGTGAACATTGAGCTGAGCGCGACACCGACCAAAACCATAGTTGCGGGAGTTGTGCCGCGCAGACGCGAGATGGCGAGGATAATAACGGTCGTCGCCATGCCCCCCGCAAACGCGCAGAGCGTCACGAGCGCAGGATTCGTCACGGTCAGTGCGGAGGACGTCCCCCCGGCGTTGACCTGGATCCCCGCGCCGAAATACACTATCGCCACTGCCGCGCCGAAGGACGCGCCCTGGGACACACCCAGCGTAGACGACGAGGCAAGCGGGTTTCGCAGCACGTTCTGCATGATGCAGCCGCTCAATGCAAGCGCCGCTCCCACCGCAGCGGCGGTAGCGAGCTTCGGCATACGCACGTTCCAGATTATCGTTTCTGTCCGAAGGTCGCCACGGTGGGCTATCGCGAGGATCACTTCCTTCACCGACAGTCCCGCAGAGCCCGCGATAAGCGAGAAAAGCCCGGACGCGGCGGTAATGACGAGCAGCACAAGCAGCACGAGCCACTTTCTCCATATATAGCGCCCGTAGTCATTATTGAGCGTCTCAAGGCTTTTCCTTCTCATCTCTGTTTATTCTCCGATCGTCAATATCCCATAGTAAAGTCCGCCCGCTTCCATCTCGGTAAAGGTGTCCTTGCCGAGCATAAAGGTGAGTATCTTACCGCCGATCTCCGGCATCGTCACGTCGGCAAACTGCTCGGGATAGAGCACTATGCCGGCATAGTATGCATCCATAAGCGCGTAGGTGATGTTCGTCCCGCAGTTATTGAAGGAGGGCATCGTGTAGACCTGCCCCTCCTTTACTGCGCGCAGCGCGTCAAAGAAGCCAGGATTAGTGTTATATTCGTCATTCACAAGATCCATGTTGCCCGGATCAAGGAAGATTATATCAGGGTCCCATTCTATGACCTTCTCAAGGTCTACCTCATAATAGTTCTGGTCCGCCGCCTCATCGGCAACATTGAGCGCGTTCACACCCATGAACGGGCCGAAGTGCGCATAGGTGCCGCCAAAGCCGTGGCGGCCGGAGAACGTAACAGCGCCGGTATAGACCTTTTGCTTATCGGAATCCGGGATGTCCTTGGTGCGGTCGTTAAGATCCTGCTTGCATTCATCGATGAAAGAGAGCACGGCCTCGCAGCGCTCCTGTGCTCCGACGACCTCGGCAAAAACGCGCATCGCGTCGTAGAAGCTCTCGTCCACGAAATTGCGGCTGAGATAGCGCACGCACACAACGGGTATGCCGGTCTGGCCGTAAAGCTCATCCGCCGCCTCTGCGGAGAAGCCCGCGAGGATAACGTCGGGTGCAACGGTGATTATCTCCTCGGCATAGCCGTTGTTCGCGCCGCTGCCGCCGCCCGAGCCGACCGCAGGCAGCTCCTTTATCTCGTCGCGGTAAACCGGGTTATAGTCGCGGAGGATGTTATAGGCCTCCTTGTCGTGATCCTCAACGCCGACCATCATGTCCACGACATCAAGGTACGCCGCCATGCGCGGCGCGCCCGAGCCAAGGCAGATAATGCTTTCTACGGTATAGGGTATCTCGACCTTGCGACCCCATGTATCGGTCACAATGCGCATTTCCTGCGCGGCGTTTTCCTGTGCAGTATTTTCCTGCGCGGGTGCAGTGCTCTGTTCAGGTGCAGTGGAGCTCCCGCAGGCAGCGAGCGACAGCAGCGCCGCAAGCGCGAGTATTATAGCTGTTATTTTTTTAGACATCTGTTCTTTCCTCCGTTGTATCTAAGTGAAGCGGAGGTGATCGGTCTCCGCTCCGCATACAGTTCATGAGCGCTTCATGCTTACTGTCATTGAGTATACATGATTGCCTCAGAGATTTTAAGCCCCCCGGGGGGATGCAGACGCACTACAAACCAGGCGCAATTGTATAAATTTTGGCAATCTCCGCTCTGCCGCCCTTAGCAATACGCCCGCTTTCCCTCTCATATCTCCCCATGCTTTCACATATACATCAAATACGAAAGCATGGGGAGTGGTGCATATGTACACAAATATCGAGCAGCGCGCCTGTGACCTGGCGGTGTTCATCATAGACAACCGGGCCACCGTCCGCTCCGCCGCCAAGCGCTTCGGGATCAGCAAATCCACAGTACATAAGGATCTGACAGAGCGGCTTCCGCGGGTCAATCCGGGGCTTTATAAACAGGTGCGTCTGCTCTTGGATATAAACAAGGCCGAGCGGCATATTCGCGGCGGTCTTGCCACCCGCCGGAAGTATAAGGGGGAATAATGGACAGAGCCCGCGGAGAAATTCCGCGGGCTCTGTCTCGTTTATTAGGTTACATAAAGCGTTCCATGAACTGCGAAAGCTCGTCCTTGATCTTCGTCTGTCCGGCAAGCAGGTTCTCCCTCAGCTTCTCCTGCTCCCCTGTCAGCTCGCCTTTTATCTCCGCGTATCCTCGGCGCAGCTCATTAACGCGTGCCTGTTGCTTCTCGCGGCTGCGGTTATAGGCGTCCATGGTCTTTGCGATGTTATGGAAAAACTCGTCCGACATTCCCTCGTGCTCCGGGTACTTCCCCGCGCGGTAATTGTCGATGACCACGGCGTAGCGCTCCCACGCGTGGCCGATCGCGTCCTCCCATGAGATATAGATATCCCGCTGCGCCGCCTCGCCGATGCGCTTCATCGCCTCCGGTTCTCGGCACAGCTCTTCGAGCTTTGCCGCCATGCTGTCGGCGTTTTCCTCTATCAGCACGCCGCTGACGTTGTCCGTCACGTCCTCCGCCGCGCAGCTTCCCGCAACGAGCACGCTGCCCAGCGCACAGGCCGCGGCCTCGCGAACAACAAGGCCGTTCGTGTCAAAGGTCGACGGGAACAGGAACATGTCCGCCCGGCAGTACCACGCGCGGATGAGGTTGCGGTCGTGTATCGGCGGGGAGAAGAACACCCTGTCGCTCAGACTGAGCTTCTCCGTCAGCGCAACGATCTCATCCTTGTCGTTGCCGCCGCCGACAAATACCATGCGGAAATCCTGCCCGCTCTCGCGCAGCTTCGCAAGACCCTCAAGGATTATCCTGATGCCCTTGTACCACATCATCCTGCCGACGAACAGGAACACCGGCACATTTTCCGGCAGGTCGTAGCCCTCGGTCACCTGCGCAATGAGCGCGTCATCGACTCTTCCCTGCGGAAAATCCACGCCGTTCGGCATGACGATGTAATCGCCCTCATAGCCGATCGCGCGCAGGTTCTCTCCCGCGCCGCGGCTCACCGTCCACACCTCGTCACAGGCGGAGATGTTCGCCGCAAGCAGCGCCTTTGCCTCCTCCTGAAGGAGCTTGCCGCGTATGGCGTTTGCGATGTCTATATCGAACTTCGTGTGATATGTCATCACCACTGGGACCTTTATCCTGTCGCGCAGTGAGCGCGCGAGCATCGTCGAGGTTATCGGGCAATGGCTGTGGATAATGTCAAACTGCCCCGCCTCAAGCGTCTTCTGCACCGCCGCCGAGAACGGAAAGCCCGCTCTGTAGCCCACAAGCTTCGTCATGTCAACGCTCGGATAGCGCATCACCGGGAAGGGATAGACCGAGTCATCCGCCTCCGGGTTATCGGGTGTGACGACCACGGCGCTGCCGAATTTCTCCGTGATTATCTGCGCATAGTTCGTGACGGCGTTCGCCACGCCGTCTATCTCCGGCGGGAACGAATCGTTTATCAGGCATACGTTGAGCTTTGGCATAGGTTTTCCTCCGTTAATCAGGCTTCTCCATGCTTGATCGCGCCGGTGCGGTAGGCCTCCAGCAGCTTTTCTAGATCCTCTATCTGCGCGGCTATCTCACGTCCGTCGTCCGTATCGGCAATCTTGACGCGGTTGGGATAGGTCTTGACCGGTATCATCCGCGAATGCATGTCGAGGTTATTATATATCGACTCCCGCAGTGATGTAAAGGGTTCATGCTCGGAAAGATACATCTGGTGCGAATTTGAAACCAGCGTATAGCCCGCGATGCCGGTGACGGACTGATAGGCCTTGGAGAGCCCGCCGTCGATGATGAGCAGCTTTTCCTCTACCTTTATCGGGCTTTCGCCTTTCTTTATCTTGACCGGGATATGCCCGTTCACGATGACGGCATCCTTATCCGTTATCTGGAACTCCTCCAGTATCTTATCCGCCATCTCGCGGGTGTAGGCCAGCTTGAAGTACGCCCCGGAGACCTCCTTGTGCGTCTGCTTGTCGTCGAGGAAATAGCGTTCAAAGGTCGCCATCTTATCCTTGCCGAACAGCGGCGACTTTGCCCCGCACCAGAGGTACCACATGAAGTCGCAGCCGCGCCGCCGCTCCTCCGAGCCCTCCTCGCCGTAGCGTCCCTGACGGGCGAGACGTTCGCAGCAGTCGAACAGCGACTTGCCCGAGCAC